>CAZXJE010000075.1:0-8321 GCA_964640835.1 uncultured Eubacteriales bacterium | reverse complement strand
TTGACAGGCCCTAAGGGAATGCCCTTGGAGATATCCTGCCATGTTTTTCCATAATCGGTGGATTTCCAGACATAGGATGCAAAGTCATCGTCACGCTTTCCGTTTTGTGTCAGGTATACAGTCCCCAGGTCAAAGGCCGAGGCAACGATTCTGGATGCCCATTTTCTGTAGGGTAAGCCGTTCATGATTTCCCGCCAGTGCTTTCCGCCATCTTTGGTGACATGGACTTTGCCGTCGTCTGTTCCCACGTAGATCAATCCGAATTTGAGTGGAGACTCAGAAATGGAAAAAAGTGTCTGATATGGAATGTCGCCCAACTCTGATTCGATGTTGTAAGAGAGGTCCGGGCTGATTCTTTCCCAAGTGTCGCCCCGGTCTCGGGAGCGGAACAAATATTGCATCCCATGGTAAATGATGTTGGGATTGTGAGGAGAAATGATAAAAGGTGCGACCCACTGTCCTCTGAGACGAGGTTCATTCTCATACATTTTTGGGAGGATTGGGGTGGTGCCCTCTCGGCCAGGAATCCTGAGGTCTGTGCGTTCGATATGCCCATAAAATCCCGCGGAATAGACGATATTCGGGTCTGTGGGATCGATGGCATGACTCGAACCCTCTCCTCCTGGAGCTCTTTCAAATTCCACAGCCGGGATTTTGTCTCTGCCCTGGCTCAGATCCACAGTCCCTCTGAAACTTCCGTGATCCTGCATAGATCCATACACACGAAAGGGATTATCCATGTCATAGTTGATGTTGAAAAACTGGCAGACAGGGAGATTGTGTGTAAATTGCCGCCAAGTTTCCCCTCGATCATAAGAGATCACGATACCTCCATCGTTCACGTTGACGATGTAGTCGGAATTGTCGGGGTCGATCCACAGGCCGTGATGGTCTCCATGCATCCCTGGTAATCGGCGAAAGGTTTTCCCCCCATCGTTGGACACATTCAAGGCCAGCCCCATCGTGTAGATGGTGTTCTCGTCGTTGGGATCCACGCGCATCTGGCCGAAAACCCAGCCATAAGTGGCAGAGTGGCGCTCCATGTATGTCTTCATCTCTTCATCCAGGCCACTCATCAGTTTCCAGTTTTCACCCTTGTCATCCGACCTGTAGACGGTTGCTCCTTTAATATAGCCACTCGAGGGTCGTCCGTAAGAATCGACATCTCCGGGATCCGCTGCCCGGGAGATCTCATAGTTATCGACAAAGGCGTAGATCACATTCGGATTGGACCGAGCCAAATCAATCCCGATCCGCCCTCTGTGTTTGGGCTCAGGTAGGCCGTTGTTGATGGGTGTCCAGGTCTGTCCGGCGTCTGTGGTCTTGTAGATGCCGCTCTCTTTGTATCCTTCAAAATTCCTGGGATCGTTCCATTTCAGCCGGATCCTTTGCCAGGTGGCCGCATAGAGAGCCTCGGTATCTGAAGGATCCATCACCAGGTCGATGGCACCTGTTAACTCGTTGATGGTGAGAACCTTGCTCCATGTTTCACCACCGTCGGCAGTTTTGTAGACACCCTGCTCTGCGTTATCGGTCCATTCGTGTCCGGAAGCAGCTACATAAACGATATCAGGATTCTCCGGATGGATGACGATCCGGGCGATGGTGTGTGTGCCCGTTAATCCCATGTGCCGCCAGGTCTTGCCTCCATCTGATGATTTGTACACACCGCTTCCCGCCATCGAGCTTCTGAAGATGTTTGGTTCACCGGTTCCCACCCATATGATCTGATCGTCCGAGGGGGCCAGCGTCACGTCCCCGATAGATGTGGACGCCTCCTGGTCGAAGATCGGTTCCCAGCTGGTCCCTTCGTTGTCTGTTTTCCACACACCACCGGACGCGGTCGCTACATATATTGTGTAATGTTTTCCCTTGGGAGTAACTACAGCAATATCGGTGCATCGTCCGCTCACGTTCGTGGGTCCCAGATGCTGCCAGCTTATCCCCTTAAACGGGGAATTTTCCTTCATTTTTACGTGCTGGTCGAACCACTGCATGCGGAGTGCGGGGTCTGTGAGGTGTATAAGCTTCTGCTGTTTCTTTTGGACCGAAAAAACAAGTGAAACGGCAATAAGGATGAAAATGCACACCAGTGCCATCTTCCAATAATTTTGTTTATTAAGCCTCATCCTTTCCTCCTTCTTGTTGCCTAGTTATTTTGAAGTCTCTTTTATATCACATAACCTTATTTGAGCACATGGTTTTTTCTTCACTTTCTTAATTCACTGATTGACCAATACGGCCTTTATCTTTTGCCCAGAGAATGAAGACAGGCTCTCCAACGATATCCTCAACGCCTATGAAACCAAATTCTGGATCCCTGCTGTCAAAGCTGTTGTCCCTGTTGTCGCCCATAACAAAAAGCTTGCCAGAGGGGACTTTAACAGACGCGACTTCTGAGATTGAATGCGTTACATTGATCCCGGACGGTTTTTCGCCGGAATAGAATGCATAGGGCTCTTCGATTCTTTCTCCGTTCACATATGTCTCTCGGTCCTTTATTGTTACAGTCTGATTTTCGAGAGCGATGATTCTTTTTGTGAGGAAGAAAGCATAACCCTCCTTGGAGAACATAATGACCACCCCTGGCATTAAATCTTCAGCTGAGTAGGTGCTTTTCATTTTACAAAACCAGGAATCTCCGGGAGTGATCGTAGGATACATGGAACTTCCGACATCAGCGGGGTATCGCATCGCCCGATATCCTGCCAATCTTGTTGCTACAAAGAGGACGATAAAAATAATTAAAACCAGAATTATAATTTTAATTATTTTCTTACCCACGGCGCACCTCTTTTGACACCAAATTTCGAGTAAATATCAGATAAAAATATGACACTTTATTCTATAATTTATGCAACTAATTATTCAACCTGATGAGATAATTCTTTTAGATGTGCCTCGCATATCGAGCTGTATTGTTGTCGTCCCCATGGTCTGCGATGAACATGACAACCAATTATTATCGCAACTGAAAAAGGGTAATGGACAATGTTTTCACTCGTACCGCAGAGAATCTGCAGGATTGGACCGCGCAGCTTTTAAGGCCTGGTAACTCACTGTGAACAGAGCAATGGTCAGAGCGATCAGCCCTGAAAGGATGAAGATATCGATTCCGATCGCCGTACGATAGACATAGCTCTGAAGCAAGTTTTTCATAACGAAGTAAGCGACGGGCCATGCTATCAAGTTCGCCACCAACACCCATTTGGTGAATTCTTTGGTGAGAAGTAGAATGATCTTGGGAGCAGATGCACCCAACACTTTGCGGATGCCGATCTCTTTTGTTCTCTGTTCAGCCATGAATGAAGCCAACCCGAACAACCCCAAACAAGATATAAAGATGGCCAGAGCAGTAAACAGGTTAAATATGGTCCCAATTCTCCTCTCTGACTTGTACAGCTGGTCGTATGTCTGGTCCAGAAAATGATACTCGAAAGGGGAGACAGGATTGATATCCCTCCACACATGCTCGATGTGGGACAATGCCTCCTCGGTTTTTGCGCCAAAGATTCTGATCATCACAAGCCCAGCATCTTCTGCGTGCGTCATATCGACGATAAAGAAGACACGAGGCTCGATTTCGTGGTGGAAGGAACGGAAATGTGCATCCTTTACGACTCCGACGATAGTGCCCTCTCTTTTGCGTATGGCAAAACGTTTTCCAACAGGATTCTCCAGTCCAATCTTCCGGATTGCGCTTTCGTTGAGGATGTATCCACCTCTCTCATCGGAGGCGACCTCTTTGGAGAATGGCCGGCCTTCTTTGATCTTGAGGTTGAGGGTTTCGAAAAAGCCATAGTCCACTCCGGCAAAAACGAGGTCGACCCTCCGCTCCGGGTCTTTCCCCTCCCAATCAAAAACACCGGAACTCCGCCAGGTGGTCTCCGAAAAGGCGTATCTTTGGGCCGAAACAGACAGGATGTTCGGATTTTTCAACAGCTCGTTTTTTACGGTGGAATATTTTTTCCCGATGTTCTCCTTAATGGGGATATGGACAATATTTTCTTTATCAAAGCCGAGCTTGGCTTTCTGGATGAAATGGAGCTGTTTGGAAACGACTGTCGTGGCGAAGATGAGCATAATCGCCAACGAAAATTGAACGACAACAAGAACCTTCCGGAATGAGGCGCCTTTGCTCTTTGACTCCTTAAGACCTTTCATCACGGCCACCGGGCGAAAGGCCGATAGATAGATTGCAGGATAGCTGCCAGCGATCACGCCGGTTAAAAGGACGATGGCTAGGAGAATCAAAAGATGTGAGGCGTCTGTGCCGTTTAAAACCATTTGTTTTCCGGAAAGGTTGTTAAAAGCAGGCAGAAAGAGAGTAACAATAACCAATGCAATAAGGAACGAGATAAAAGTCAAAAGGAGTGATTCTCCGAAGAATTGTTTAACGATCTGGGAGCGGCGCGCCCCCACTGTTTTACGCATGCCCACCTCTTTGGCCCGCAGGGCAGAGCGGGCTGTCGAGAGATTCATAAAATTGACACATGCGATCAAAAGGATAAAAAAGGCCACGATCGTAAACAGAAGAACGTATTTGGCATCGCCCAATGTGACGATGGGAAACTGATAGGATCTCGCATCCAAATAGACCTCAGAAAGAGGCTGCAACCGGAACTGCAGCCCTCCTTTAACTTGAGGGCTTTCGTTCTTCAAGGCGACTGCGGTCATTTTTTTTGCCAGGCCTTGAAAATCGACGCCATCCTGAACATAAACATAGGTGGTAAAATTATAAGCGCCCCATGTTGTGCCATAATTGCTCAATTCTTTGATGAATTCGAATGAGCTTACAAAGTCGAACTGCAGGTGGGAATTGTGGGGGATATCCCGGATCACGCCTGTGACCGTTGCCGGCTGCCCCTCTATCTGTATTGTCTTTCCGATAGGATTTTCACTCCCGAAATATTTTTGGGCCATAGACTCGGTGATCACGATGTTTGAGAATTCTTTAAACACCGCCTTCGGCTCTCCTTTCACGAAAGAAAAGGTGAACGCCTCAAAAAAGGAAGGGTCTGTGATTAGCCCCCTGTCCTCATAGAAAGCCTTGTCTTTGTAGTGAAAAACCATCTTTGAGTGCGGTGCCACTCTGATGGCGCATCGGATTTCAGGGAGTTGTTCTTCGATAGCTGGGGCGAGTGGGGCCGGAGATGCTTCAAGACCTTGCCAATCATATTTTTCCCAGTCAGCCACGACCCTATAGATGTTTTCCCGATTTGTGTGGAATGTGTCGAAGCTCAGCTCATCCCGAACCCAAAGCAGGATCATAATACAGCAGGCCATTCCGATGGCAAGGCCAGTGATATTGATAAATGAAAAAACGCCATGTTTCTGCATATTTCGCCAGGCAATCTTCAGATAATTTTTAATCATTTCTGTACTCCAATAGATGGATGTTTTCACAAATGGAGGAATGGAAACCAGGACTTGGGTCCAGAACCATAGTTTTGTTATTAAAGGAGTGCTTTTATTGGCTCTGATCCGGTATTCCTCCTCCAGGTCGCCAAGCAGGGAGGCCTCTTCAATTGTTACCGCCGTGTGTTTGAGGATCCATGCGGCGATCTTTGGAGGCCTTGAGATTTTCTCTTTCATGCTGTTCACATTCACTTCTTATCCGCAGATCACTCGGGCATCTCCGCCCATATCACTTTCTGAAGTTTATGGGCGGCCTTGAGGGCCTCCGCACCGTCGGGAGTGAGTTTGTAGAAAATCTTCCGTCTTCCACCTCTTTCCGGTGAAGGTTTCCCGACAGATTTGCTCACATAGCCTTTTCTGTGGATCTGGTCCAGGTAGCTGTACAGTGTTCCATAGGAGATAGATCTTTGCGAGATACCTTCAATCTTTTCTCTGATCGTCACTCCGTATGCGTTATCTTTGAGTCTCAAAATCGCCAGCAAAATGATCGATTCATACAGAGTCAAGTCTTTCATGAGTATCTCCTAATTTATATATACGGAAAATCCGTACAAAAAGTTGCCTAAAAAATTATTTTTAGAATTTTAAAATTTGAGTGACATTTTCTTAGGCCTCCCGTGTTCTTTAAATGTATATGTTATTCGGGAGGATATAATGAAAAAATATAGAATGATTTTCCTTTTTGTGTTGATGGTCGGTGTCTATTGTGTGCCAACCATGTCCGCTCACGGAAGGAAACCAGATCTACCGGATCATTATCTCACCTTTTCCTTTGTGATCCATCCGGCAAGTGTTGGGTACAAACATCGTGTGGCCGACAGTACATATCTGACGACGAATCTGGATTTTGTCGGAGGAGAGCATGATCTGTATTTCCAGGTGGGCGCCTCTTACATGATCCCCCGTAAATTCTGGATATTCTGGTTTTATGGCGGCACCGGGCTTCAGTTTTCACGAAGACAGGCCTACCAGTATCCCTACATCACTTTGGGAACACGGTTTTGGATCCTTTATTCTGAAGTCGTCTACCCAATACAAAGCTCTGGGGACACCGGTTTCCGCTTTGGCTTTAGCGTGACTTTTTAGGGAACAGCTCTATACATATCTTCTCTAGATACACGCTCTTCATATCAAGAGCATTCGCATCGATTCAATTTGACACCTTACTTTTTCCTCGATATTTTTTCTCCAGAATAAAAAGCAAGAGGGGATCATGCCAAAGGTTGAATAACGCATCACAGTCAAGGAACAAGCAAGAGATTTTGTTTTAAGTTTATTTCTTTAAAAGGGGGGGCGATGAATAAAAACGATAATGAAATTTCACGGGCAGATGAAGAGCTGCCTATAACAACTTCCTACCATTTCTTGACTTCTTAGGATGTCTAGCTTATAACGAGATTATAAATACAGGGAAGACAATTGCCCCATAAAGAAAACCGAAACCATTATTATATTTCGGATAAGCACTCCAAAGTGAAATCCTTACACATCGAAGTTATCGATGACATCATGATTGATATATTTAAACAGAAATCACCACTTGAGCGTCTCAAAATTGCTTTTGGGCTTTGGCATTCCGCAAGAACACAGCTTTTTCACTATTTGCGCTCTCTTCAGCCGGATTGGGATGAGAAGAAAATAAGGCAAGAAGTAGCAAAAAGGATTTCTCATGGAGCAACATGAGTTATTGTTGATTGTCGTCGAAAGTTGTGAAAAACTCAAAATTCCCTATTTAGTTACAGGAGCCATCGCTTCCATCGCGTATGGCGAACCCAGGTTCACCAATGATATTGATATTGTTGTGGATATGGATTCGACTCATGTTGACGCGTTCAAATCTTGTTTTCCAGAAAATGAATTTTATCTTGATGTGGATTCCATGAAGAAAGCAATAGAACGCGGTCATCAATTCAATATCATTCATCCCGTGTCAGGACTTAAAGTTGATGTTAACATCAGTAAAAGAGATGATTTCGACCGGAGTCGATTTGCCCGGATAAAGAAACTCAATGTGTCTGAGACGAAATCAGCCGATTTTGCGTCACCTGAAGATGTTATCATCAAAAAGTTGGAATATTTCAAAGAGGGACGTTCGGAAAAGCATCTCCGTGATATTGCCAGCATGCTCAAAATATCATCCGAATTGATTGATCGCGCCTATATTTCTTCCTGGGCAAAAAAGCTCAACGTAAGCGATCTTTGGGAAGAGATACAAAAAAAAGTCTAAACCGCATTCTTCAGGATTTCTTAAGGTTTGACTCTTTCCACACAAATCTATATTCTGTCTTCAGCAAAGAAGGGGAATAAATGGCAAACACTGTCCCAGATGCGAGGCTGAGAATTCTTTTGATTCTAAATTCTGCAAAGAATGCGGGATGCCGGATTATATATCCCCTGAGCAGGCTGAAGGAGAGGCGGCGGACCATCGCTCGGATATCTATTGCTTGGGAGTCATCCTGTATGAAATGGTGACGGGAACGGTTCTATTTTATTTCTTTTCTGCTGTTTTCTAAAAGTTCGATGTCGATCTTATCAGAAGGACGATCCGACATTTTTTTATTCTTGATCAAGTCATCAAGACCTATGAAGTGGACACCTTCAGAACCATACTCGCCTGTTACCCTATTCTGCCAGATATCTTGGAACTGAAATCCTTCCAACATGTTCAAGAGGTCGATCCTCAAAGGCTCATATCCTAACTGTAAGATGTTGCCATCACGTGTCAGGTCTTCAATGGATATGGCAAGCTCTCCAAAACCGAACTCTTCCAGAACTATAAGAATCCTTTGAGCATTCTCTTTGCTGGAATCGACAAGGATGTCGATGTCTTTGGTGTATCTGGGCTTGGCATAAAATGCGACAGCAAAAGCGCCGATGATGCAGTATTTGACGTTATGTTTATT
>CAZXJE010000074.1:0-13704 GCA_964640835.1 uncultured Eubacteriales bacterium | reverse complement strand
GTTTTATCAACAATGTCAGGATAAGTTTTTGACATTGTTGAAGTAAAAAAAGCATCGACGTTTTTTATGAATAGTTCAGGTACAATAATTTTGTAAGTAAATCTCAGGCGGTAAGATATATACTGTGGGGAATCCGAATTGAAACACTTGTCCTATGAAGATCATTTTCATCTCCAGGACTCAGACTTTCATAAAATCCTGGATATCGCTCTCTCCAGGGGCGGTGATTTTGCAGAAATCTACCTCGAGCACAGAGTTTTCAACCTCATAAATATGGAAGAGGACATCATCAAGGAAACTTCTGAAAGCATCAGCCTGGGTTTGGGGATCCGCGTGAACTCCGGTGACAAAACAGGCTACGCATACACGAATGACATCTCCATCAAAAAGATCAAACGAGCCGCTCTCACGGCTGCCTCCATTTCATCGGAGAGCTCGGCGCAAAATTCCGCTTCCCTTTCCTCCACCCCTCTCCCCCATAATTTTTACCCGGTGCTCGATCCAGCCCATAGAAGATCTTTGCGGGACAAGATCTCCTTGGTTCGCCAAACCTATGACGCCGCTCAGAAATTCGACCCCAAAGTCAAAAAAGTGAAGGCTTCGCTCATCGATCAGATCCAGAATGTGCAGATAATCAACTCAGAGGGACTGTCCGTAGCCGAAGGAAGACCGCTCATCAAATTGGTCTGTCTCGCCGTCGCCGAACACTCGGATAAGCGAGAAGCGGGTTATTGTGGAGGGGGCGGCAGAGTCGGCTTGGAGTACTTTAAAAAAGTGCTCACCCCTGAGGAGATCGGTCAAGAAGCGGCCAAAGAATCCTTGCATCTCCTGGAGGCCACACTCCCTCCTGCCGGAGAGATGCCTGTTGTCCTCGCTCCCGGACACAGCGGTGTTCTGATCCATGAAGCAGTGGGCCATCTCCTCGAGGCAGATTTCAACCGCAAAAAAACATCCATATTCTGGGACAAAATGGGCACTAACGTGGGCCTGCCCAACTTGACAATCTACGATGATCCCACTTTACCCAACTTTCGAGGCTCCTACAACATGGACGACGAAGGCACGATCCCCAAAAAGACTCCCCTCATTGTAGAGGGAAAACTCGTCGGTCTTCTTCAGGATAGGCTTTCCTCTAAACTTATGGGTTTGCCTCTGACGGGACATGGGCGGAGACAGGATTTCACCTGTATTCCCATCCCGAGGATGAGCAACACGTATATAGACAAGGGAGAGTATGATCCGGAGGAGATCGTTAAATCTGTGGACAAAGGCTTCTACGCCCAGAAATACCAGGGAGGACAAGTGGAGGACTCGGGAAAATTCACATTCTCAGTGAGTTCGGGATTCCTCATCGAGGATGGACGTCTGACTTCTCCTGTCAAGCAGGCAACGCTTATCGGGACAAACATCGACATCCTCAAAAAAATCGAAAAAGTGGGTGCAGACCTCCAATTCGGATTTCAAACCGGAACCTGTGGAAAGGAGGGTCAGGCTGTCCCAGTAACGGATGGATGTCCCACACTTAAAATCTCACGAATGACAGTGGGTGGACAGTCATGACCAAGGCGAACACGGATTCTTCATTGAAGGCACTCGCTGAAAACCTGGTAATATTCGGAAGATCACATGGTTCCGATCAAATCGAAGTCACTATACTGGAAGGCACCGAATTCTCGGTCGATGTGCGCCTTGGTCAAATCGAGAATCTTTGTGAAGCAGGTGCTCGAGGCTTGAGCCTCCGAATCTTCAAGGACCAGAAAACAGCCTATGCCTCCTCTTCTGACCTCGATAGGGCTCAACTTGAAAATCTTATCGAAAATGCCATCAAACGCGCCGAGCTCGCCAGCTTCGATGAATGTGCCGGGCTTCCCCAATTCGAGAAAAATCAAATTAAGCCCTCCTCCCTTCTTCTTTATGATCCGGAGATTCCTGTCTTGGACCCCAAAGAAAAGATCGAATTGGCATTGGAGACGGAACGGATCGGCCTGTCCGATAAGAGGATCACAAACTCCCATGGAGCAAGTTTTGAGACGCGAGTCATTCGTACGACTTTGGTCAATTCCTTCGGTTTTTCCCAGGAATATGAAGAAACATTCTGTTCTCTCGGGCTGGGACTTCAGGCAGGAGAAACGGATAAAAAAGTGGAGGGCTCCTGGTCTTCAGTCAAAAGAATCTTTAAAGATCTAGAAATACCCGAAAAGATCGCGTCAACTTGTGTAGAAAGGACTGTTCGTCAACTGAACGCTCGTAAGATCCAGACACAAGTAGCTCCGGTTATTTTTGAGCCCCCGATGACATCCTGGCTGCTGGGCTTCCTATTTGCATGTGTCTCTGGAAGTGCCATCTACCAGAAAACCTCCTTCCTGGTGGATAGGCTGGGTAAAAATGTCGCCGGTGAAGAGATTTATGTCTCTGATGATGGCTCGATGCCGGGCATGCTGGGGACTACTCCGTTCGACTCGGAGGGAGTCCCCTCACAAAAAACACAGATCATTGATAAGGGAATTCTCAAAAATTATCTCTGCAATTCCTATGCCGCTAGAAAACTCAAACTCCAGTCCACCGGGAATGCAGACGGTGGCGGAATTGGCCCTCACAATTTTTATCTCCATGCGGGGACTCTTCCCCCTGAAAAGATCGTTTCGACATTGGATAGGGGGCTTATCCTCATTAGAACTATTGGACATGGTCTCAATCCCATAAACGGTGATATATCCCGCGGAGCATTCGGTTTGTGGGTAGAAAAGGGAGAGATCGTCTATCCGGTCTCAGAGATCACGATCTCAGGAAACTTGGGACGCATCCTCAACTCCATCGAAAAGATCGGAAACGACCTGGAATTCAGGGGCCCTGTCGTTGGGCCGACCATCCAGATCAGTGAACTCACGATCGCTGGATCCTAGGGGTGTTTCTATTTTTGATCTCCATGATCCTTTCGCGGACACTTAGAGGAGAGGTTTTTCTAATGTTCCCGGACTTCTTACTCCGCTCGAAAAACATTACGATGAATAACATCTTTGAGTGCTCTTTTGGGAACATGGAACCGGCCCTGCTCATCCTTCCAGTACTTGACTGAGTCGTTCAATTCCTCGATCACAGACTCTTCGGCCGGATAACCGAGAGCCAGGACTGAATCAATCCGATAGTTGTCAGGCACGGATAATATCTGTCTCAACCTGTCCCTGTCGATGGAGAGAAGCCAACAGCTTCCTATCCCCTCCTCCCAAGCGGTCAGGATCATGTTCTCCATAGCGGCCCCCACATCCCATTCGTATCCCTGAGGGCGGATCTCCTTATTGACTAAAAAAATCACATAGGCTATGGGTTCTTGCCCGGAACTCGGATTTCCTTCCGGGGCTATGTAGGCAGCCCACTTCAAACAGGGAAAAACCAGCCGTTTGATCGCTGAATCATCGATCACAATATACTCCAAAGGCTGGAGGTTCGCCCCTGACGGTGCCAACCGTCCCACGTTTACTAGATTTTCCAGGATCTCCTTGGATATGGGTCGAGCCTGAAATTGGCGGATCGTCCTTCTTGATATGATTTTTTCATACACGCTCATTGTTTCCTCATACAAAAATCACCCTGCGCGAGGATGACTGGAGTTATTTGCATACTCACGTCTGTCTCGATCACGGGCGATAAATTCGTTCTATTTTAAGTAAATTTTGCCACCCAAAGAGAAAAATCTGTCTCTGCCATCTCACCCACAGAACGAGCCCATTCGTTTCCCCTGTGAAGGATCACAAATGTAGGAACTCCTTGAATCCCAAACGCTGCAGCCAGCTCTGGATGCTTTTCCACATCGATCCGGACGACCATCAGTTCCCCTTTCCTGCGCTCTGCCAGATTTAAAATAACAGAATGCATCAGTTCGCAGGACATGGAGGACATGGAGAAAAAATCCACCAGCAAGGGAATAGCCGATTTCTGGAAAAGCGCATATGCCTGATTGGGCTGAGGCTCGACTATTTCTCCAGGCGACGGGAGCTCTTCCTTGCACCGGCCACACACGATCTTTTTTCTACCAGTGGATACAGGGACATTGTTCGTGGTCCCGCAATTGAGACAGCTGACTTTTACTTTTTTTTCGGCTGCCAATATTTTCCTCCCTGATAGTCATAAAAACTGCTGGTATTTCCTCCCATTTGAATACGGCCGATGGAAGAAACCAAAATATCACAGTGAATATAGCACAGGTTTTTCAGCGAAACAAGCTGCAGCACATCTCTATGGCCAGGTTACTCGCAAACCTTGTTTGAAAAAATAAAAAAATGTAGCATATACTCAAAAAAGACATATAAAAATTATCTAAAACACTAATATGTACGACTAATATTTATTAATAATCGGAGAAGTATGTTGAATGACGAACCAAAAAAAATAATCAGCCCCTCCAAAACTGAAAAAAAAGAGGACCTTGGGGCCGATATCAGGAAAACGAAAAAGATCAGAGAGATCGTCCAACTCCTAGCAAAAACTTCTTCCCAGATGAAAATATTCGCATCAGATCACTCCAACATCCAAAAATTTGCCGACGAACTCTATGGCAAAATGAACGAGTATCTCGAAAAACACTGGAAACTTGAAATCGGTGTTAAGGAATTTGAATTCACATTCCAAGAAAAATCCATTTATACGGACGATCAGATCAAAAAAAGCCTGCCTTTCCTCTTCTTTAAGGACGGAGTTCAAGCTCTGTTTTTCTACAAGGGCTTGGGTAAAGAGGAATTTGTGAATTTTCTCGACATCATAAAGCGTGAGTCTGCTCTCCCGGCTGAGGAAAGCGATATTGTCATCTCTCTTTGGGAAAAGGATTTCACGAACATTCGTTATGCGGCTTCAGATGAATTTCTCGAATCAAAAATTGGTGTGGGGATGGAGTCCTTAGAATACCGGTTGGATCCAGCCTCATTGACAACGGGTAAAATCGAGCTTACTCCCGCCGACAAAGAAGCGCTCGTTCGGATCACTGGTTCCGACACTGCTGCCCCTGATTCAAATAGCAGGACCGGAGAAGCGTCCGCGGAGATCACAGAGGAAGACATCACAGCCTTCAGTCACTCATTGAGTGATGAGGAGATCGAAGCACTGGATGAAATGCTCGACTTCAATCGCCGGATAACGGCTGAAGATGAACTCATCGCCCTTATCATGGAGATGCTTTATCTCGAGGAACGAGAAGAACCATTCGCAGAGACGATCAGGACTCTTGGCCAGTGCCATGATGAGCTCCTTGAAAAGGGAAATTATTCCCGCGCCATGGAATTATTGTATCTCGCTCTCGAATTGAAGGATAACCTGAACGCCAGATCCGACCAAAGAGTGAATGCGATGGATTCTTTTCTTGAGAGGATAAAGAATGATGAAGCTATTGCTCGTCTGCATAATCATGTCCAGGAAGAGGACATATCGGACGCAAGAGCTCTGCTGGATTACCTCCGGATTCTCGGGCCTGTTAGTATTCCTGTTATCAGTCAGTTCTATGATCTTGAGAATAACCCACAAATCCGTGTTGATATGATAAAAATTTTAAAAGAGTTGGGAACTGAAGACATGCTGTCGCTAATGCGGATAGCACAGGACGACAGGCCTGGTATCACCAAGGCTATTATTTCAGTTTTGAACGATTCAGATGACCGAAGAGCTATTCAGCACCTCGCTGCATTTATCAATTACAAAAATAAATCTATCAAATTCGAAGCGATCAGGGCCCTCGGAAAACACAACGACGAGACAGCCAACCGGATCTTGATGGCTTTTCTCAAAGATGATGAGGAGGAAATTCGCGTTTTGGCCGCTCAGAATCTTGTGTATGTCAGGGACGATTCTGTAGCAACACACATCATCGATACCGTGAAGGATAAGAACTTCAGGAAAAAAAACGCAGAAGAAATACGAGCGTTCATCGAACTCCTGGGAAGAATTCAGGCAGAGGAATCAAGGTCGATCTTGCGGACCTTTCTCAAAAAGCCGGGACTCTTTGCAGGAACGAAAATGACAGATATAAGCCTCCAGGCCATATCATCACTGGAAAGGATGGGAACAAAGGAGAGTACCAAAATTTTAGAAGAAGGAACCCGTTTTCATAACAAAATCATCAAAGAAGCCTGTAAGAATTCCCTCCAGAGACTGTCCAATCGTACGTTAAATCCGGGAGTGAAAGAATGAGCGACACCCCAAAAAACAAACCAAAGGAAGAAACAAAAGATAGAGAGTTGAAAACGAATAAGGACGCTGTAGACCTGCTCTTCCGATTCAACTGGGCCTCCCGGATCTCAAAGATCTACGAGCGCAATAATCTCATTTTTGTCCGCCAAATAAAACTGCTCTATAACATGATCCTTAAGCCCATCCAAGAGAATGGAGAAGCTACCTTTAAGATTTCACAAAATACACTTTTTTTTAACGACAGCAAACTCAAGTTCGGCTTTTCCAGTTACTTCCTCCTCAAATATATGATCGAAGAATTCAATAAAAGAGAAATCGGCATTATCACATTCTCTCCTGGACTGACGGGAGAGGAGCTAAAAAATTTTGTCATCCTCTTTGCGGGAAAATCCGAAGAAGCCGATAAACCTCTCGAACGATTTCGCGAAAAATGCCTCGCTGCAGGGATCGAACACATTGTTATGGAACAGATCTCTCCGCTCGACCAGTCGAGCTCGAAGAAAAAAGATGCCATGAAAATGTATTTTCTGAGCATCACCCATCTGAAGGAGATTTTTGAAAAATATCAGAAAGACGACCGAATCCCTTTGATCACAACCCGAAGGCTGATGCAGTCCCTGTTCAACAACATTGCCGATAACGAAACATTTGTTCAGGGTCTAACAACGATCAAAAACTTCGACGAATACACGTTGAATCATTCGGTAAACGTCTGCCTCCTATCCATTGCATTGGGGAAAAGATTGGGGTTGGACAGAAACGAGCTCATGGACCTCGGGATCAGCGCTTTTTTCCATGATTATGGGAAACTGGACATCCCAAAAGAGATCCTTCTCAAACCGGGAAAACTGGACAAAAAAGAGAGAGATATTATCGAGCAGCATCCACAATATGGTGCAGAGAAGCTCATCCAGATGAAAACAACGGGCAATATGCCTCTCCGGGCCATCAATGTCGCCATGGAACACCATGCACAAGAAGGCCGAGGAGGATACCCCACGTACACCAAAAAGAAAGACATCAATTTTTTCAGTAAGATCGTAAAGGTCGCTGATGTCTTTGATGCGATCACAACCAAAAGGCCATACAGAAAAAAAGACTTTTCTCGTGATGAGGCACTGAACATGATGCTGGAAACGAGCGGAGAAGAGTTCGATCCGCTCATCCTCAAGGTGTTTGTCAACACGATAGGCGCATGTCCTGTCGGAACATTGGTCCTCCTGAATACGGGCGAAATAGGAATCATATTTGAGACGAGTGAGGACCCTGCATTCATGTTGAGGCCAAAAGTCAAACTCATCACTGACCAAGAAGGTAACAAGGTCAACGGCGAGGTCGTGGACCTCGCGGAGAGAGAGCCTGAAACTAACACATTCACAAGATCCATTATAAAAAATCTGGACAACAACACATATAACGTCAGAATACCGGATTACTTTGTGGCCGCTGCTAATGAATCCGTATAAAATCAGAGGTTATATTTTCGCTCCAGGTTCTGCTTCTTAGGCCTCTACTTAGGAGTGCCACACATTTTTATTCCTATCGTGCTCATTCTTGCCATGGATCTCTTTCTTTATATGAGTTTCTCGAATCTTTTTTATTCCAATTTGAAGATTTGAAATCTATAATGAGGACAAACCAGTGATTTTAGAGGATCGACATGAAAAACAAAGATAGGCTGGATGCGATATTCCATCCCAAAACCCTCGCAATCATCGGCGCTTCCCGAGAACCGGGAAGCGTGGGACATTCGCTGCTTGCCAACATCATCGATAGCCGGTTCCAGGGTATTGTTTACCCCGTAAATCCAAACGCTAAAGGAATCCTGGGAATCAAGGCCTATCCGAATGTTACCGAAATTCCTGACATTGTTGATTTGGCAATTGTCATTGTCCCAGCCCATCTTGTCCCATCTATACTCGAAGAATGCGGCAAAAAAAATGTGAAAGGCGCGATCGTCATATCTGCTGGATTTAAAGAGATCGGTGGAGAAGGGATCGAACTCGAGAACAAAGTCAGAAAAATCATTAAAAATTACAACATTGCCCTAGTCGGTCCTAACTGTCTGGGTGTGATCAACGCAGACCTTTCCACTTCATTAAACGCCACATTCGGCACTCAGATGCCTCAGGAAGGAAATATTGCATTTATGTCACAAAGTGGGGCCCTATGTGTAGCCGTCCTGGATTACGCCATAGAATCCAATGTTGGCTTTTCTAAGTTTATCAGTATGGGAAATAAGGCAGGCCTCAACGAGAATGAATTGCTTCTCTATCTCAAAGAGGACCCAAAAACCGATGTCATACTCATGTATCTTGAAGACCTGGTAGATGGCCGTGAGTTCATGTCGATTGCGAGAGAGATTACCACTCATCCCAAAAATCCAAAGCCGATCATCGCACTCAAAGCAGGCCGGACTCTGTTGGGAGCGAGAGCGGCATCCTCGCACACAGGTTCACTCGCTGGTTCCGATAAGGTTTACAACGCCATCTTCGACCAGTGTGGTGTCCTCAGAGGGGACACTTTGGAAGAGATTTTTGACCATGTGAAGGCTTTTTCCAGCCAACCTCTGCCTAAAGGCAAAAACGTGGCGATAATCACCAATTCCGGAGGACCTGGAATACTCGCAACGGATGCTTGTATCCAGAATGGTTTAAAAATTGCTTCATTTTCACCCAGCACGAAAAGGGCACTAAAAAAAATCCTTCCCCCTACTGCAAGTATCAATAATCCTGTTGACATGATCGCAGAGGCACAACACGAACAATATGAAGCGACACTCAAAAAGATCTTGTCTCAGAAGGACATTCATTCCGCTATGGTCATCCTCACCCCAACCGCATTTACGGATGTTGAGAAAATATCTTGGGCTATCATCAATGCGACAAAAGTCCATAGAAAACCCATGGTCTGTTGTTATTTGGGTGTTTATGACGTCTCCAAAGGAATCGATATCCTCGAGGCAAATGGTATTCCTTCCTATAGATTTCCCGAATCTGCGGCAAAAGTGCTCTCTGTGATGACGCATTTCACTGAATGGCTCGCACGACCAAAAACTGGGATCAAAACATTTTCAGTTAAAAAGAAAAAAGCAAAGCAGATTATTCAATCTGTGCAGGATCAGGGACGCGCTTTTCTGTTGGAGCATGAGGCGTATGATGTATTGAAAGCTTATGGATTCCCTGTGATTCAATCACACATAGCGAGAAATGCACATGAGGCTGAAGAGGCTGCACAAAAACTCGGTTTTCCTGTTGTGCTGAAAATTGTATCACCCGATATCCTGCACAAATTTGATTTTGGTGGCGTTTTACTCAATATCAAAAATAAGAAAGAAGTCCGAGTGGCATACAAAACGATCATTCAAAACGTAAGGAAAAAAAAGCCGGATGCTGGGATTACAGGAGTCATTGTAGAAAGGATGGTTCCCTCAGGCAAAGAGGTTATCCTCGGGATGAACAGAGATCCCCAATTCGGGCCCATCCTGATGTTCGGATTGGGGGGAACATATGTTGAGGTTTTAGAGGACGTGACCTTTCGGCTGGCTCCCATCCGGGAACTGACGGCATCCATCATGATCAAAAAAACCAAAACCCATAAAATACTGGACGGCTACCGGGGTGAGCCGGTCTATGACATCGAATCCATCGAGGAATGCCTCAAGCGTCTCTCCCAACTTGTGACAGATTTTGAAGTGATAAAAGAACTCGACATCAATCCGCTCATCGTTTATGAAAAGGGCAAAGGGTGTTGTATCGTCGATGCACGGATCATTCTCTCTAGTTCATCGCAATAATTTTCAAATAACGGATTTGTCTGCGTTTACATGTATGAAAATGAGATTGACTTTATTTATCGCGTGTTTATAATAAATTATCCTGTATTATTCACGAGTTGTCATTAATGCAGATAAAAACTCAGCGTATGGACCTGGGGCGCATCAAATCAAGAATGGATATTCCAGATTATTGGAGAGAGAATGAGTCTATTTAAGAAAAAAAAGAAACCAAGAGTTTGTGTCATTGGGCTGGATGGCGTGCCATATTCCATGATTGAAGACCTTGCTCAAAAGGGAGTTATGCCCAATATGGACAAGCTGATCCAATCCGGCCATCTCCACAAAATGAAGGCCAGCCTCCCTGAGATCTCTTCAGTCAGCTGGACGAATTTTATGACAGGTACAAATCCTGGGACGCACGGCATCTTTGGTTTTACTGATCTTAAAGAGAACACGTATGACCTGCGATTCCCAAATTTTCTTGATGTTAAAGCAGATACATTCTGGGACAAACTCGGGGAAATGAAAAAGATGTCTGTGGTCATCAATCAGCCGTCCACATACCCTGCCCGAAAGATCAACGGGATTCTCATTTCGGGCTTTGTTGCTATTGAAATGGCTAAGGCCGTCTCTCCCCTAGCCCTCAAAGACCCTCTCGAGAAATTGGGATACCAGATCGACATCGATACGTTCAAGGCCAGAGAAGATCATGAATTCCTGTGGAAAGACCTTGCCCGGACTCTTGAAGGTCGCCAGAAAGCCTTCGATTCCCTCTGGGAGACAGACTGGGACTACTTCGAGATCGTTATAACAGGAACAGACAGGTTGCAGCATTTCCTGTGGTCTGCATACGAAGACGAAAACCACTTTTACCACACAAACTTTCTCGACTATTACAGGCAACTCGACAAATTCATCGAAAAGGTCGTGGACGCATTTACAACCAACACAAATGGAGATGACGGATTGTATTTTCTTTCTGACCACGGTTTCGCAGGAATAGAGCAGGAAGTATATTTGAATGTGTGGCTCGAGCAAGAGGGATATCTCAGCTTTGAAACAGATTCTCCTAAGGACCTCTCAGAGATCAGTGCAACCTCCCGTGTGTTCACTATGGATCCCAATCGCATTTATCTCAATGTTAAGGAAAGATTCCCTAAAGGATCTGTCGATGTTTCGGAAAAACAGGATCTCAAAAAAGAACTCGCAGAGAAGCTAAAAAAGTTAGAGTACTCAGGGCGTAGAGTTGTTCGAGAAGTATTCGATACAGAAGAGATATACTCAGGACCTCACGTCGCATCCGGACCCGATCTTATCGCCCTGTCCGAATATGGATTCGATTTGAAAGGCTCCGTCAAGAAAAAAGAGGTCTTCGGACGCTCGAACCTCCAGGGGATGCACACATGGGATGATGCGTTCTTTTGGGCAAACAGGGAAAAAGGAGAAGACCTGTCCATATCTGATTTATCGAGTATCATAATGGAGAACTTCGCATGAGGGAACAGATGGAGCGAAATCGATCCTCGTATCCACGAATAAAACTGCTTTTTTTTATTCTAACCTTTTGTGCTCTAGCTCTTCCTCTGAAAGCTTACATAGGCCCTGGGGCAGGGTTTGCCTTTCTTTCATCCTTCCTCGTTCTGTTTTTGACGTTTTTCCTCGCTGTTTTTTCCTTCCTTTCCTGGCCATTCCGTCTTCTTATGCGTCTCCTGCGAGGACAAAAGGCATACAAGAAGAGTCACATCAATCAATTGGTTGTCGTAGGGCTGGATGGCATGGAGCCAACTCTTGTTGAAAAGTACATGGGAGAGGGGAAGCTCCCGAATTTAAGCAAGCTTAAAAAAGAGGGCTCATACGCCAGGTTAAAAACCACAACACCCGCAATTTCACCAGTTGCCTGGTCTTCGTTCATGACCGGAAGTCATCCTGGGAAACATAACATATTTGATTTCCTCAGCCGTGATCCCAAAACTTATCTTCCGGATCTGTCCTCTGCCCGCATAGGAAATCCGAAGAGATTTCTCCCGCTCGGGAAATACAAGGTCCCCCTCTCCAAACCCGAGATCAAAGGAATGCGCAAAAGCATTCCATTCTGGAAAATCTTGGGCGACAGCGGGATCTTCTGCTCGATATTGAGGATTCCGATCACGTTTCCTCCGGAGAAATTCCGGGGCCATCTGCTTTCGGGAATGTGCGCACCCGATCTCAAAGGAAGTCAGGGGACTTTCTCTTTCTACACATCGGAAACAGAGAGGATAGAAAAACACGAAGGCGGAATGATGATTCCAATCGATTTTGATGGAGAAACGGTCAAAACCTATATCTCGGGCCCTGAGAATACCCTGCTCAAAAAAGAAGAGGAAATGCGTCTTCCGATGACTATTCATTGCAATAAGGACAAACAGGAAGTGCGCATCGAAGTGTCCGGTCAAACTCTGAATCTCAAAGTCAAGACTTTTTCTGACTGGGTGAAAATCGCCTTTCGTCCAGGGCTGGGAATGAAAGTGCGGGCCATATGCCGGTTCTATGTTTCGGAAATTTATCCCCACTTCAAGATGTATCTCACTCCGCTCAATATAGACCCGGAAAAACCGGCTCTCCCTATTTCACACCCATTCATCTACTCCATTTATCTATCCAAGCTCCTAGGTGATTTTACGACACTGGGGGAAGCCGATGACACGTGGGCTCTGAACGAGGGCATTTTGAGCGAGGATTCCTTCATCAAGTTAGCTTATGACAATCATCAGGAATCCGAGGATATGCTATTTAACGCCATGGCAAAGACAAAAAAGGGCGTGGTTGCCTGCTGGTTTCAAACCACTGATAGCATCCAGCATATGTTCTTCCGTTATCTGGACAAAAACCATCCAGCTCTAAAGCACGGGCTAAGAGAAAAAAGCGCTAAAGTTATCGAAGACCTCTACAAAGATATGGATGACCTTGTGGGGAGAGTTCAGGAAAAACTTAACAAAAACAGTACGCTCATCGTCATGTCCGACCACGGTTTCAAATCCTTCCGCCGAGGTGTAAACATCAACTCGTGGCTCTATAAAAACGGTTATCTGCACCTCAAAGACGGCAAGCTAACAAGCGAAGAGTGGTTCAAGGATGTCGACTGGAAACGCACTAAAGCTTACGCGCTAGGCCTCGGAGGGATATACATCAACCAGACAGGACGAGAGTTCCAAGGGATTGTCAATCCCGGAGAAGAGACGAAGACACTTAAGGAAGAGCTGGCCCAGAAACTTAGCGGATTGAAAGACGATGAGACGGGCGATGTGGCCATCAACAAGATCTTCGACAGGGAAAAGCTCCCACCTGGTCCCTACATAGTGAATTGCCCGGACTTCATCGTGGGGTACAACGAGGGGTACAGAGTGTCATGGGATTCAGTGACCGGTATTGTGAACTCAACGATTTTTGAAGATAACAGAAAGGCTTGGAGTGGAGATCACTGCATCGACCCAAGGCTTGTTCCAGGCATTATCTTTTCTAACTTCAAGTTAAACACACAAGAGCCATCAATCACAGATATTGCACCAACAGCCCTAGAACTTTTCGGTATCAAAGTCCCACAACACATGGATGGACAGGCATTGATCGATACGGAGGCATCCACAAAACCATGATAAATGACATTCGAGCGTCTCAACAGGTGATTGCGAAAAGGAAAAACGGGGCGACCGTGCGGCTTTATTCAAATGTAGGGACCGTTTCCCAAACGGTCCGTTCGGGGAACGGACCCTACA
>CAZXJE010000073.1:9642-13767 GCA_964640835.1 uncultured Eubacteriales bacterium | reverse complement strand
TTTTTGTATCCATCCTCCAGTTTGAAATAACTAATATCTCCGAGGATTCCCCAACCCTTTTTGATCCAACGCCTGTGTTTGAGGACCAGATAGAGTGAATCCTGGTCAACTTCCTCTGGTTTGGCGAGGTAGTCGGCGAGATAAGCCTGATTGCCGAAAGAGAAGGTCAGATTGGTCCATTGCCATCCCTCTCTTCCGTATGCTACGTCTATAAGGTGTGAGAACGATATAACGCTTCCGGGATCGCTTTTGTTCCTGAAGATCCTGTAGGTTGTGACTAAGCTTGGAAAGTAGAGAGTGATTCCCGATGACAGGATCATATCCTTGTGAGCATTATGGTAATTTACGTAGGTGACTCCCAGAGTCCAGACGATATTCCGCTTGTCTCCAAACTTGAAGTTGAAGTCATTGTCGAACCTGACTTTGGGCAAATAAGCGGAATCCGAGCCAGCGGTGAGGGCTGTGTACGTGTATAACCGTTCTCCCCAATCCTTATACGCCCCACCCACGCCGAGAAAAGCATCTCCGACATTCCTGGAGAATCCTCCAAGCTGAACAAACCAAGTTAAACCTCTCTGGGGACTGGCGTAGTAACTCAAAAAGATATTTGTCCAGGACCCATAAATGTAATGAGGGTTGAGGCTTTCGTGGAGTAAGTGCGCTTCCACCCGCTGGGATCGATGCTCTGTTTGTTCCTCTACTGGATTACCGAAACATTGAACTGCCAGGATCCCTAGCAGGATTGCAAGAAAAATTCTTCTCTTCACTCTTGCCCCCTGGGCTGAATTCTTTCCTGGAAATCCAAAATGTCTTCCGCTGAATCGGGATAATTTTGGATAAAAGTCCGGATTTCCTCCAGTTGAAGGAAATTGAAGATTCTTTCCGATGCCCTCCCGTCACCGAAGGGATTAGGCTTTTGAGCGAGATCCTTATACCCATTATTATTTGCATAGAGTTTGCCGAAAACATCAGTGATCTTGTTACAATCATCTTCCGTGAGAAAACCATACCCCGATTCCAAGACTTCGGGTCGTTCCGTGCTCTCCCTTAATATGATCACAGGCTTTCCTATGGTGGAGGCCTCTTCTTGGATCCCTCCCGAATCGCTCATGATGATGGAAGCCTTTTGCATCAAATACACCATCGTGGGGTATGTCAGGGCTTCCGTAAGGAATATGTTGTCCGGCCGGTTTCCCATTTCCTTCTGGATGATGTTTCGGACATCCGGATTCATATGGAGAGGCCACAGAAAAAGCGTGTCCTTGTACTCAATTCCTAAAGATTTGACCACACGACAGATATTGACGAGCGGATCGCCGATATTCTCCCTGCGGTGGGCCGTTACCAGGACCAGCTTTTTCCCGTTGATAAGCTTCAGGATTTTGGGATCATTCCGGGCAATCTCCCTCAGGATCTGTTCTTCGTCCAGAAGTGTTAATGCGAGGTCGAACGCATCCACCACAGTATTCCCCGTGATGAGGATCCTGTCTTCTCTGATCCCTTCGGTCAGAAGGTTATTCGCCGCCTTAGGAGTAGGTGCAAAATGAAAATCGGCGATCCGGCTAACGAGCGACCGCAACATCTCTTCCGGAAAGGGAAAGTATTTCTTCCCCGTTCGCAGTCCAGCTTCCACATGAAACACAGGTTTTTTAAGCATGCTGCCAACAAAGGCGGCCGAGTAAGTGGTGAACGTGTCGCCCTGCACGATGATCAAATCGGGGTCTTCCGAATCGATAGCGATCCTCATCTTCCTGTGGATACATTTGTACAATCCTTCGAGGTCCTGTCCATCCATCATGCAGCCGAAGCTGTAGTCCGGCTGGATCTTGTAAAAGGCAATGACCTGGTTTAGAAGCTCCAGGTGTTGTCCTGAAGAGACTACTCTCATATTGTTGTATTCTCTTAATTTATAGATCAAAGGAGCGAGCTTAATAGCCTCTGGTCTTGTCCCAAACACAATGAATATCTTCATCTCCCCATCTCCCTTTATTGCCTCTCCACGACGATCACTTTTTCCTTGATAGAACGTGTGATCGTCATGTAAAAGTAATCCTCATCTTCCTCTACAGAGAGATTTCGCGAAGACGGTTTTTTGTGTCCCTTTTTCGGCAGTGCCACGGTTATTCCTTTGAGCTCTTCAGGATTCCACAAGGAAATGATCATTTCTTTTTCTTGATTTTTAAACTGATAGTCAGTATGTAAAAAATTCAAATGGAAGCTGGCAAAACTTGTCATAGTGTCGATCCTGAGGCTTCCCTCTTTCTGTTTTTGGTTGGCATAGTTTAAGAATGATTTAATAGCGTCAGGATATTCAGGGATGTCATAGGGGTGAGAATAGATGAGCCTGACAGTTCTGTTGTTAATCACATAATCTATGGTTTTCAAGAGCCATTTTTTAACCTCGTCTTCCGAGTAACCATATCTCTGCATTTCGTAGAAGGATGCGGCCTTTCCGAAGGTCAAGATCGGGAAGGCGATGATTTGGTCTGATATCTTCCGGCCGTTGAAAAACGTCCTGTTGGGCGCAGACCCGGTATCCCCCGTATAGTAATAAGCCAGAAATCCGAGTTCCTCCAGGACCTCTGTTGCCACAGGCTGAGGGTGGGTTCCGTTGGGAGCCGCATATTCGACGACCTTGTAATCGACGATGCTTTCAAGACATTCATTATTCTTCTTGATGTAGTCATAGATCTCTTTTCTTTGGAATGTGTTGTTCTCGATATTTCTCGAGAACCAGTTATGTCCCCACCCTCCATGAGAACCGATTACTCCATAATCCTTAATGAGCTGTAAAAACGGCTTCCCTTTTCCGCAAGCGTCGAATCCCAATCCATCTCCCGGCTCATCCCGGAAATCGCCTGCGGTGATGTGGAGAGAATACTTGATGTCCTTCATGAGATATCCGTCTTCTAACATGGCATCGATACTTGCCCAATCGATATTCGCGTCGATATGCCAGTTAATCACAAGGCCGCCTTTACCGTGGGAGGTGTTCATTAGATGCGGAATTTTGATAACTTTTTTAAGAAAAGTCCGGAGGACAACGCGCAACGGCAAATCATCCGAGAAACACTTGAGATGCCCCAGGGGAAGATTTACATAGAGCACTTTGCCCCTTCCGCATTCTCTCAGAACGATAGCGGGGTATTCTTGGCCGTCTTTGGCAATAGCAGTCGCAAAAACCTCATCAGGATGGATAGCCTTGTGATACGTGTTACAAGCAATAGGGTACTCTAATTTTCCATACGCATACCCGCCGAGGAGGAGGCCTTCAGCCGTCTTGCCAAACGGGATCTGGAAGAATTCGGAACACCTCTCATCCACAAATTTGATATAGCCAAGCGTATAGGCGTCTTCCCCTTTGAGATCATAAGTTATGTAATTAATCCCTGTCATGTTTGCGAATATGGCTTCTTTGAGGAATGCCTTCTTCACTCTGATCGTTCCCGGGTCGTAGACAACGATCACATTGCCGCCTTTAGCACAATATTCTTTTGTCCAGGTTTCGAATTCGGGCGGGAGATACCGTGCAGCACCATCAGGAAAGATGATAGCGGGATGGTATTTCACAATATCGTCTGCTGCGAGAGAGATGAGCAGATGAGCGCTCAAAACGTCAAAGGGGATTCCCTCCTCCTCCAAAATACTTTCATATGCCTTTATGATATGGGAATAATCCTTTGCAAAATTTGATGTATAAACAAGGACCACTTTGATCTCTTTGTCGTGGGATAAACTCCGGCCTTTTAGGAAAAGCCAGAAATGATAGAGGGAGAAAAGGACCAGGGAGAAAATTCCTGCGGCTATTAAGGCTTTTTTCACAGAACCCTTCCTCTTTTTCCGGCTACAACGTAACCATAGACGACAACACCCCTGTCGAGCACGACCTCCCCTCTTGCGACAACGGACTTTGTGGCGCCTGCACGGCCAATTTTGGATCCTTTTCCGAGATAGATTGTTTCCTGTGAGAAGATGTTTCCAAAAATACGAGCGGAAGAACCTGTCGTGATGCCGTTTTCTGCAAAGACGTTACCCTTTATCCGGACTCCCTCTTCCAGGACAAGTTTTTTATATGTTTTCACATCCTTTTCCAAGACACAATTTCTTTTGATTCTGAGGTTTTGT
>CAZXJE010000073.1:0-9632 GCA_964640835.1 uncultured Eubacteriales bacterium | reverse complement strand
AGGGAGGGATGATCGTCCAGACCTTGTCACTGATGAAGGCAGCACTTCCGATCTCTTCACATTCTTGGTCTTTATCGGAGATCTCTTCCTTTAGGCCTTCATTTGAGGTCAGTACCGGCATTCCATAGAGACGTCGAAAGCGGCAGTCTGAGTGGATCTTAAGCCTGTTCCCGGAAGAAATGCTCCACCCCAGGTCGCATGAGCGAGCTGCAATGAACTCGCCTTCGGCGTCCACCCAGCGAATCACCGTGGTTTTAGAAGCGAGTGAAACTTTGCCCTCTGCAGCCAGGGCTCGCAGTGTATTTCGCTCGCCTATGGAAGCCTTTCCGTCCACATAGATCTCTTTATCGAGCGTTACTTTCTCAAGAGATATAAGATTGCCCATCACATACATAAGATGGTCGACTTTGTCGCCAGCAGGTATCTTCGTTTTCGAAACGATCTCAACAGTTTCGCTTTTGGACAATGTTATCAGTCTTGTCCCCTCACTCAAGTTTTCGGTCCTGAGGGCTCTTTTCAAGATCCCTTTGAATGAGTTCCCAAAGTACCGGGGATCTCTGCTGTAATCCATGTTGATGGAGAGCGGGCTGGCATCTAGAGGGTGTACGAGTTCCTTGTATGCGGGCAGGAAGGGGAGGAGGAGAAGAAAGAAAAACATCACAAAAAAAATAACGAATGTCATCCTGATCCCCCGGTAGCGTCTCTAAACCGTTCTGTTTTTTGCCAGCGGATCTCCCGTTTAAACAGAAGATCAAACACAGCGTTCACGAATCCGAGAGAAGAACTCCACAAGTTAAACAAAAAAACAAAGAAAAGTAGAGGTAATAAGCGGATTCTGTGTGTAGATCCATCTATCAGAGCTGCTATCCCCAACTGGTTGAAAGGAGCAATATTCCCGAATGTGTTGTAAGCGATGACGAGCAGAAACAAAAAGAGGCTTTCGACGATCTGCATTTCACCGAGGAAAAAGAGGATCAGTGATATGGCGATCCCCAGTGCGATCAGGAAGGGGACAGCATATATAGAGAGAAGCAAAACGCCATCGATTTTTTCCCAAGTGGTGATATGGCGTGACCTCAACATCGGCCAGAGATACCTGAACATGACCTGAGTATGACCACGTGCCCATCTTTTTATCTGTCGCGCTCTTGTATTCCAATCTTCAGGGACCTCTTCGTAGCATTCGATCCGGCTGGCATACACAACCTTCCAACCCTTGATAAAAAAATTAAAGGTCAGTTCTGTGTCTTCAGCCAGGATGTTTTCATCAAATCCTCCAAAAGTGAGAAACTGCTCTCTTCTGAACGCTCCGACCGTTCCCCCATATTGGGGAATGAGTTTTAAGTTGTACCTGGCTTGCTGGTCGATCTGATAACCCGCTGATCTCTCGAGATCGAGAAGCCTCGTCAACATATTTTTCGGAGTGTTGATCGGAATCACGCGCCCCATCATCGCTCCCACCTCCGGGTCCTTAAAAGCGATCGCCATATCCCGAAGAATCCCCTTAGGGGGTAGGTAATCGGCGTCGAATACAATGGCGATCTCCCCAGTCGCTATTTTCATGGCTTCGTTGAGTCCGGCAGGCTTTCCTCGTTTCCCTTTGCCCCTGTGAAGTGGCTTGATAAAAGGGTGCTGTTTTGCGAATTCATTTATGATCTTTTTGGTTTTATCTTTCGAATGATCGTTTATGGGGAACACTTCCAACTTGTCCCTTGGGTAGTCTGCTGCGATGAGACGATTCAGGATGTCGGATGCGACCTTTTCTTCATTGTGCATGGGCACAAACACGGATAAAGTCGGAAGTTCGGAATCCAGGATATCCTGGTAGTAAATCCGCTGTTTCCCGGTCAGGCGATTGAGTGTAAATATAAAGTGGCGGATGAAATAGACAATCATAATTATTGCTGTGAAGATCAAATATATCTTCAGGATTAGTATGACCAATTCCATACCCTCAAGTCTTGATTTATCTTTTTGGAGATGAGACTGACATAAAACGAATAGACTCCAACCACAACGATAAAATCGATAAATGGACCGAAACAGAAGAAGAGAACGGCCATAAAAATGTAGGAGAATCTAACGAGAATTTGCACAAATAGAACATAGCGCACCACACCGAAAGCCACAGCATAGAGCAGGGAAAATAGGATTGCCATAAATTTGCTTATCTTAGATGAAGGAAGGGGTAATAGCGATGCCTCCATGATAACAGGGACAAAGAGCCATATGGTGATTTCTGTCCTCATGAATAATTCGGAAAAGTGCTGGATGGTGTAGGGAAAAAAGGCGGGGAGAACGGTGAAAAAGAGAACCGAGACAAGATTTACCAGGCAGATAAAAATCACCCATATGGCAATAGGTTTGGGGATTCGAATTTTTGTTGCCATAATAATCAAGAGCACTGACAATATAAAGACAGCAAAAGTGAGCTGGGGAGCGGGATAGCGCCCTGGCATTTGGGGCGAGGTGATACTCCCAAACATAAATGCCTTCTCCGTTAAGGATGAAGCCGCGGCCGGATAAAGAGGAGCATTCCATTCGATAAGAAATCGGCTTGCCAGACGAGTGATGGGAGGGTAGATATAGAGGATCAATAACCAGCAAAAAGGGATAAAGAGAAAAAATTCAACGAATAGAGTTTTCCAAGAAAAAGATATTTGCCTGTGAGCCCTGTGGTAATAGATCTGTGATTTCTTCATGGTTCACCAATCTTAACTCTCAATATTAGGATAGAGGGGATGTTTTGCAGAGTAAATCACCATAGAGGGTGATATAGGGGGTGTAAATTTCACCCCCCTGGGAGGTGAGGTCTTTGATGAACCGAGATGGGAGGTTGCCTCATCCGCCACACAATTGGGGCATTTATAGGGCAATATTGTCATTCCGCATGCCCCAATTGATGGCATCAAAAACGAAATTCTATTATTCGGTACTCGTCTATCCTTTGATCCTGCCGTGATCCTTCAGGGCTGCGAGGATTTTTTCGGGTGTGATGGGGAGGTCTCGGATCCGAATACCCACTGCATCGTATATGGCATTGGCGATAGCCGGAGCTGTTGGTATAAGCCCGGATTCAGCCACTCCTTTGGCACCAAAGGGACCGAAGCTGTCGTTGGTTTCAATAAACTCGAGATCGATCGGGAAATCCAATTCCTGGATCGTCGGGATCTTGTAGTCCCTGAAATTCGTGTTTTGGATTTTTCCATCCTCTGTTTGAAGCTCTTCGTAGAGCGCATATCCGATACCCTGTGCGAGTGCTCCATAGATCTGCCCTCTGAGTCCTTCTGGATCCAAAACCTTTCCGACATCGTGTGCCGCAGCCATCCGAAGAATTTTTACCTCCCCGGTTTCCGTGTCCACTTCAACCTCCACGCCTTGGGTTCCGAAGACATACGTGGAGGATATATTGCCAAATCCTTTTTCAAAGTCCGGGAGTTCATTAGGCGGGTCATAGAAGACTTCTGCGGTCAACATCTGGCCCTGATCGCGGAAGTGGATGGCCCGGAGAAATCGGCCCAATTTCAGCCGCAACCATGGTTCATCTGGAGCATCCTTGAGAAAAATGAAGCCATCTTTAAGCTCAAAACGCTCTTCTGTCGCTGCTCCCCGGACATCGAATTCAGGGGGCTCGTAATCCGGATTTTTTGTTTTATGCTTTTTCAGGTTTTTATGGACTTCTTCGGGGAACACCTCTTCGGCCAGCCTAAAAATTTGACTTCGGAGTTTTTTAGCAGCGAGGATAGCCGTATTTCCTGCCATGAAGGACCCCCGGCTGGCATGGGTTCCCACATCCCATGGACACGTGCCTGTGTCCGTCGGGTTTATGAAGACTTTGTCCGGTCTGACGCCCAGTGATTCGGCCACAGCCATCGTCAAGACAGAGTGCAGACCCTGCCCCATTTCCACTCCACCGTGGTAGACATTCACGTTGCCGAAGTCATCCAACTTAAGGATCAAACCGCTCGCATCGGACCGGTAGATGCGTCCACCACCGCCCACATGGATGAGCGAGGCCATTCCCACTCCCCTTTGCTTGCCCTTTCCGCGCTTTTTGGCCCAATCCAGTTTTTTGGCCACGCTTTTTAGGCTTTCCTCCAAGCCACACGTGCTGATTTTCAGCCCCATTGGTGTTGTCTCATTGGGTTTGTTGCAATTTATAAGGCGGAATTCATACGGATCTAAATCCGCTTGTTCGGCGAGTTCGTCCATATTGTTTTCCAGGGCCCAGCAGTGTTCAGGATTGCCATAGCCGCGCATGGCCTGGCAGTAGGTATTATTGGTATAGACGAGCTTGGCATCAAAATAGACATTGGGCACACGGTAGAGGGACGTTGCCGGCAGCATCATTACAGATGGATATGTTGCCCCCCAGGATGTGTAAGCCCCATTGTCCTGCAGGACCTCTACAGATCGGAAGGTGAGCTTGCCCTTTGCGTCGCAACCCTGGTTAATTTTTGTTTGTGTGGATTGCCGCGGAGAGAGGAAGCCGAACTCTTCGTCTCTCGTGTAGAGGATTTTGACCGGATGGCCCGTTCTGTAAGCGAGAAGAATGGCGATGTATTCGTACGCATGCGTGTCCAGCCCTGTCCCGAAACAACCGCCCAGTGCGGGGATAATAATCCGTGTGTTCTTTCCCTGGAGTCCCATATCGTTGAGTGCCCTGTTGAAATCACGCTGGGCCAAGAAGGGGATCTGTGTTTTGGCCCAAAGGGTGAGGTTGTTGTTCATGTCGAACTCAGCGATACACCCAGCGGTCCCCATACAGCTCTGCTGGACAAGAGGGGTCGAATATTGGCCTTGGACGATAAATTTGGCTGCTTGCTTCCCCGACTCTAAATCTCCGGATTCGTGATGGAATCGCAACGGAAGAGCATTGTTTGCTCGTTCACAACCCCGGGGATCGATTTCATGGATGAGAGTGGCACCCTCCTCCATGGCCTCCTCGGGTGAGAAAATGCCCGGAAGGGATTCATACTCGACTTCGATTTGGTCGATGGCTTCCTCTGCGATCTCAGGATCGATGGCGGCCACGGCAGCAACTTCGTCTCTGTATTGACGCACTTTATCTTTCTTGAGAGCGAAGTTGTCTCTTAGAAAGCCGATCCGGATTTCAGGAGTATTGTACGCGGTGATCACGGCCTTTACACCCGGCAAACGTTCGGCTTTTGATGTGTCGATATTTTTTATACGGGCATGAGGGAACTCGCTGAATTTTATCTTGCTGTAGAGCATCCCCGGTCTGGTGAGATCATGAATGTAGAGGGCTCTCCCCGCTGCCTTGTCAGCGCCGTCCGGGCGAGAGGTTTTTTTCCCGATGTGGCTGAAGTTGTTCATTCGGAATCCCTCATGTTGATGGCAGCTTTTTTTACGGCTTCGATGATCTGCACATATCCTGTACACCGGCAGAGATTCCCCTGGAGTGCATCCCGGATCTGTGCTTCGGTCGGGTTAGGATGAGAATCGAGCAGAGCCTTTGCGGAGAGGATCATGCCCGGCGTGCAAAAGCCGCACTGGATAGCTCCAGAATTTACAAAAGCCTGCTGGAGGAGAGACAAGCGGTTCTCAGGTTCTTGGAGTCCTTCGATGGTCATGACATTCTTCCCCTCTGCCTCGAAGGCGGGATAAAGGCAGGAGTTCACGGCTTGTCCGTCGACGATCACGGTACACGCGCCACACTCACCTTCACCACATCCCTCTTTTGTGCCTGTGAGGTCGATGGTATCGCGGAGAATGTCGATGAGACGCATATAATCCATTGCGGCCACTTTAACTTCCGAACCATTGAGGACAAATGAGATCTCGCGTCTCATTGTTGGCTCCACCCGAGAGCTTTTTCCAAACTCCGTTTCACAAACACGCCTACGACCTGTCTGCGATAATCTTCTGTAGAGCGGATATCGGTGATGGGAGAGACACTGTTTTCAGAGAGTTTCTGAGCCTCCCTAATCATTTTTTTTGATAGAATCGAGCCTTCGAGAATTTCCTCGACGGCTCGGAGGCGCAGGGGAACCGGAGCCACCGAACCCGCTGCAATGCGGGCTTTTCGGCAGAGATCGCCCTCCATATCGAGAAGCGTAGCAACACTGGCCACAGCCAGATCCATCTTTACGCGACCTTTCTTCATAAAAACCGCCACAGCATTTTCGTCTGAGCGATCCAGCAGGATATCAGTCATTATTTCATCCGCAATGAGGCAGGATTCGCCCGGTCCTTGGAAGAAATCTTCGATCGAAACTTCCCGTTTTGTTTCAGAGCTCCGAAGTCGAATCTTTGCTTCAAGAACGAGTAGAGGTAGTGCAATATCCGCGCACGGGGAACAGTTGCAGAGATTGCCTCCGATGGTCGCAACGTTGCGGATTTGAACACTGCCTATCCTTCTGGCCGCTTCCATGAGAACAGGAAAAGCCTGGCCCAATATTGGGTGCAGGATGATGTCTGCGATCGTTGTGAGAGCTCCAATCCTGGCTCCTCCATTAACCTCGATGTGGGCAAGATCAGGAATATTCCGGAGTGAAATTATGTCGGATGGCCGAAGCTCCCGGTTCTTGATCTGGACCATCACATCCGTCCCACCGGCAATATACACAGCGCCCTTTTTTTCGTATTTCAGCCGGAGGGCATCTTCGATCGTTTGTGGTTTGTGGTAGGAATACCGTCTCATGCCACGATCCCCCGGTCTCGAAGAGAAATTATCTCATCTTGGGAAAACCCAATTTCGGCCAGCAGGGCATCCGTGTGCTCCCCATAGGCAGGAGCAAAGGGAAGTTCTTTGTTTTTCTGTTTGAGATATTCTGTAAGAACTGCCGGAGGAGGAAGGCGTATAGAACGCCCATCAGGAGTGGTCGTTCTGAGAGCCGAAGAGGCGACAAAAGGCAGATCTGCGACTTTTTCAATGGGTGTTATAGGGGAGTGAGGGATAGAAGATGCTGCGAGAGCTTCGGACACGTCCTCGGAAGGGTATTTCCGTGTAATCTGCGTGATCCCCGCATGGAGATCTTGTTTATGCTTCCGGCGTCCCTCGTTGCTGGTGAACCGTTCTTCGTCAAGTGAAGCAAACATCGATTGTTGGACAAAGCGGTGCCACTGGGCATCGCTGCCTATGGCCATAAAGATGAAACCATCATTTGTAGGATAGGCATTGACCGGGATGAATTGACGGTGCTCGTTTCCGGAACGTTTCAATTCTGAAGGCGGACTTCCCAATTCGAGCATGGGAAGAAAGGTGTGAAGCCAAGACACAGCTGCCTGAGCCATCGAGATATCGATTTGTTTGCCTTCTCCGGTTTCATCGCGCTCCATGAGCGCAAGGATGATCTGGATAAAAGCCTCGTCTCCGGCCTTTAGGTCGACCAGAGGAGGCCCGCATTGGAGCGGAGGTCCATCGGTGTGTCCTGTAAGGTCCATGTACCCACAAAGGGCCTGCAATATAGGATCGTATCCAGGCACATCCGGATAGGCCAATCCCATGGCAGAGATACTGCACCAGATGAGGTCATCTTTCTCCTGGCGCAGGGTGTCATAGTCGATGCCCAATCGTGCGTGTCTTGCCGGCATGGTGTTTGTACAGAACACATCGACCTTGAGCTCTTGGATCAGCCGCTTCATCAACCGCTGCCCCTCTTCCTGCTTCAGGTCGATGGCTATGGCCTCTTTTCCCAGGTTCGGCGCCACGAAATAGCTGTGCCGATCCTCGCCCGCTATTGGCCGGCCGATGTACCGGTTGGGATCTCCGCTGGATTTTCGGCCGGGCACTGGCGTAGGCTCCAGTTTGATGATCCGCCAGCCCATATGTTTGAAACGGAGTGTGGCATAAGTTAGGGTGAGGGCCTGCTCCACACTGAGCACGACTTGGGATCTCAAGCTCTTTTTCCCTCCTGAAAAAACCGTCTGCGGTCTCTTATATTACGGCTGTAATTTCCCGCTAATGAACTTATATCCTAGCAATTATTTGAAGTCAAGTTGAAACCACATTCCTCTGACTTTCTTGCAAAATCAACGGAAATATATAAATATAGGAATTTCATTTTTGGCCTTGATAAATATAGATAATCCATCGATTCCACCTATGAGCCTTGCCTTGAATATCGGTAATGGACCTTCACCTCTGTCTCATCAAAGGAGAGTCGCTGGTGGGACAGCAGAGGGCGTATCATGTATTTGCCGACTCTCCCGGCCTCGCATCCCCCGGCGCGTGCTTGGCCACCACTGACCGCACTGCCTGGAAGAACGCTACATCATCCCGAATCCTGAGTGCTTCCTCATGCGGTACTGATAGCGCGAATGCCTGGGAAAGCTCCGTCACCACCCTCATGAAGAACATATTCATCTGGCACAGGGCCGTTGTAATACTTGAATTTGTCGGCCTTGAATCCGCTCCCGATTGGAAAATTACCCGGTGTCAGAAGAATATCGCCTGGAAGTTCATCACGAAAGAATTCACCTTTGAAGGCGAATCCATGCTTGATGTCAACTAAATCACCTAGCAACTTTTCGCGCCACTCATTTGCCCTGCCACAGCTCCTTCAGATCGCCGGCGATTGCGATATCCAGATTTGCTGTTTGGGACCGCTCGTAGACGCCTTTATGCCGAAATACTGTCTTTGTCTTCATAGCGGCTTTGTCCCCTCGTTTAGAATGGCAAGATAGCGGTCGTAGACGAAAACGCGGTTTCGTTGCTTCCCGGTAAGCTCTCCCGCAATGCCAAGTTTCATGAGGGCATCCATGCCTTTTGCCGCAGAAGGAAACGAAATGCCGGTGCGGTTGCATATTTCCTTCAAGGTCAGGATGGGGCCTGCACGTAAGGCATCGAAGATGCGCAATACAGTGGCTGCGATCCGTCCGAGATCCTGGATGCGGAAAGCATCCTCCTTGAATAATTTGACAAGGCGTTGGGCGGTCTGCACAGCGACGGTCGCTGTCTGTTCCACACCCTCCAGAAAGAACTCGAGCCATGCTTCCCAATCACCGTCTGAACGCACAAGATCGAGCAGGCGGTAATACTCGGCCCGGTGCTGTTTGAAATACAGGCTCAAGTAGAGCAATGGCTGCGAGAGCACTCCGCTATGATGAAGTAGCAGCGCGATGAGCAGACGGCCGATGCGGCCGTTGCCGTCAAGAAACGGGTGGATTGTCTCAAACTGTATGTGCGCCAGAGCCGCTTTAACTAATGTGGGATAAGCCATGTCTTCGTCATGAATGAACCGCTCGAATTGAGCCATGCAGTCTTCGACATGTGTCGGCGGCGGCGGAACAAAATGAGCGTTACCGGGCCGGGTTCCGCCGATCCAGTTCTGAGAGCGGCGGAATTCGCCTGGTGATTTTTCACTGCCTTCCCCACGGGAGAGCAGCTTTTCGTGCATTTCCCGGATAAGCCGGTTGGAGAGCGGAAAATCTTCGCGTAGCCGTGCAACGCCGTGTTCCAGAGCTGCGACATAATTGGAGACCTCCACAACATCATTAAAAGGTACTCCAGGCGCCTGATCAAGCTCAAACAGCAGCAGGTCTGAGAGGGAGGATTGTGTGCCTTCGATCTGTGAGGACAGTACCGCTTCACGACGGACATAAGCATAAAGGAAGAGATTCGGGTCGGGAAGTAAAAGCGTGATGCTATCAAGTCTGCCCAAAGCCAG
>CAZXJE010000072.1:4209-13778 GCA_964640835.1 uncultured Eubacteriales bacterium | reverse complement strand
CCTCCGGTGTTCAGATTTCGTTCGAACAGTGGAAAATCGCTGCTGGACACTTGCACACGGATCCTATGTTCCGGTTCAAAATAGTTGCTGGTTGCATCCAGATTTATCTGAATCTTATACACTTCTCCTTTTTCCATCCAGACTTTTCTGGTGAATCCCTCTCGATATCTAGCACGGAAAATCCCCTGTTGCATATTGTAAGCTCTACCATCGGGATATACATCCACAAGTTTAGCCGTGAAATCAGTATCCTTTGCGGATGATGAGACATAAAGGACAACTGATATCGGGCCTGTGATTTCAATGCCTTTCTCTAGTTTCGGTGTTGTGTAGACCAAAACATCACTACGAAGTTCAACTGGCGCTTGATCTATGGCGCCAGCTGGAGTCCCATATGAGGTGCCTCGTTGACCACCTATAGATGGAACTGGATGTCCCGGGTCATAAATAAACTTATCGGAAGGCTCCTTATCTGGCATTTTGAGGGAAAGCTGTCCATCTCCATTACGGCTATTCGCATGCCCCTGGCTGTGGAGGAAGTACTTAGTGTATCGAGTTTCCGGAAGTGGCCAAATGTCTGCTGATCGCCATTCATTTCGCCCCATCGTATAATACCGCACTTTCGGCATATCAGTAATTCCGTTTTCCACTCCCTTTAACCAGTATTCAAACCACTTGATATAAATGTTCCAGTAATCGAGCCTTGCGTCTCCGACATCACGCTCACCGACTTTTGTATGTTCTGTGGCTCTTTCGAAGCCGCAATGCGTTGTGGGTGAAATAATCACAAACTGATTATTAGCAGCAGTTTCTGAAACGGCATTTCCTCTAAAATAATTGAATTCAAAAATAGTTTCGGCAACACTGGGATCATACCAGCAGCTCATATGTAAAGCTGGCACATCAATTTTTTCCGTACCATCATAATATCCCATCACATCGTGCCACCACGGATCACCAAAATCAGTTGTTATCAGTTTGTGCCAATCGTTGGGAGGCCCTCCCGCCTTTTTCATGATGTCGATAATCGGTAAGTGCCAATTCAGTTTTTCAAAATCAACATCCGGAAGATTAGTGGGTCCCGGGTCAAAAAAATCACGAATCTTACGAACCTCATCATCTGATAGGCCAGGAGGAGGCTTAAAAGAATACTTTGAGGCAGCACTGAAATACCATGAAATACTTGCCGCTAGATCAAGGACACCGCCTTTAAATCCAGACCAGTATCTGTAACGGCCATTGGCTGCACCAATCATGGGACCACATTGCGGAATCATACAAGTTAGGTTAGGATGTCTTAGAGGAGCCTGTGCAGCTTGGATTTCGGCAGGATAAGAACAGCCAAAAGTGCCGATTTTGCCGGTGCTCCATGGTTGCATGGCGAGCCAATCTACCGAGTCATAGCCATCCTCAGCCTCCTGTCCTGCGGGCGGTGAATAAATGCCTTCTGATTCGAATTTTCCACGGCAATCTTGGACGGCGACCACGAAGCCCTGAGACGCAAATTTATATGCCTGTGGACTCTGTTCCCGATCTCTAAAATCCTTCTTATTATAAGGGGTTCGGATGAGAATAACCGGCAGTTTTTTATCTGCATTTTGCGGAAAATAAAGGTCCGTCGATAATCTGACTCCGTCTCTCATCGGAACCATAACACTTTTTTTAAGCTGGACCAAGTGTTTTGCTTCAGATGTTTTTTGTGATTGAGATGTCAATGCCTGGCTGGATAACACCATACAGAGACAAAACATAAGGATAATAAATACTCTTAAGTGAAACTTTAACATCTTTCCCTCCTCCTCAAACTGAATTATTCATAAAAAAGAATTTACCACAACTCCTTGATTTCATCGTCATAACCTGTCATTTCCCACCTGATGAGGGACATCGGAATCATACCGGCTGCGAGGAACTCATCCATAAACTGGCGCAGATTGAATTCGTCGCCCAGCTGTTTGGCCCGGTCTCTGAAGAGCTTCATGAACTGGACTTTGCCCACGACCATTCCCATGTGCCAGCCTACGTAGCGTAGTGTAGTCTGCATTTCATAGTGAAGATGGGGGCTATCTTCAAGCAGCTCTCCATGCGGAGCACACTTAACGGCAAAGGCCATGGCCTCTTCGAGTGTGTAGTCATGACTGTGCATCCTGAGATCTGCAATGGCACGGCACGTGCGGAATGCGGATTGTTCATAGACAACCTCTCGTCCTCTCCGGGGCCGATGCTCAAGATAACCGGCATGCATCAAGAGCTCCTCCAATCCAAACGCGAATCCTTCAGACCTGATCCAGTCGATCTCGTAAAGGCGCAGGACTCCCCGGATAGGACGCTCATCGTGTCGGTGTCTCAAACCATCGAAATAGTGGCCCACACATTCATGTGTTTCTTCGGGGAGTGACTCGCGATGAGAAAAATTAAAAAAGTAATCATGATGCTCTGGCCATGGACTATCGAAATCATGCCATGTTCCAAAGTAATCATCTGTCGCTAAATAATCTTGGACTGTAAAAATCTCTTCTTCTCTGATAAATTTCATCACGTGCTCAAGAGATGCCTTGACGCTCTCCCTGTATTCCTCCTGGGACGAAACCGCTTTGATTGGGGGGAGCTTTCGGTTTCTGTTCTCCTCGAGTTTCAGAAAGGTGATGACACGGTTATCTTCACGTTCGACAATATCCAGACAATCCTCCCACGTATAGGGAAAAAGATGGACATTTTTTAGCCACCAGTTGTAGTTCTCTTTTCCGACTCCGGCTATGGCTGTCATTCGGTCGATGTTCTCTTCGACCCACAGACCATACTCCTCCACTGCCTTTTGAGTTCGTGTGGCATCCGCTGCCAGCTCTGGATGAAATTCTGCCAGCCAATTGGCGAGTTTATGGTACTCTTCACTCTCTTCCTTTGCGCTCTGAATAGCCATGATCGCAAAATCTTTGGCGCCTTCGGTCAAGTTTTTCTTCGCCTGTTCGTATATTTCCGGGATGGCCTTCAACTGACTCCTGAATTCCTCGATCTTGTCTTCCGGGAGAGGTAGGCTATCGGGGATCCTCAGGCCGATACGGATGACAGGTCCTGCTCCTCCCTGGGATGGAAGATAAAAACAGGGATCTCGCGACCAAGGCTTGAGAACGCGATGATAAAATTCCATCCCATTCATCTCTGCTCGTACCAAGTGATAATCGACTTGCTGGGATACAGGCCAAGTGCTAATATCCATAGCAGCAAGCTTATCTTGATAGTGTTTGAGCCCGAGTTTTTTCTCTCCCATGGCTGTGGCTGAATAGTCGGGGATTCCATTTGTCATATTCGGTTTATGGAATTCACGAAATTCTTTAAAAAGAGTGACTAGGTCTTCATAATCGCCACTGCTGGCCACATTCGTGATCTCTTTTTCTGTTGGGCTGCAGGAAAATAAGAGGAAGACAGCAAACATAAAACAAACATATACAATATTTCTTCTGCTCATTGTTCAAACCTCCATCTTTGCGAATAATGTTGCTAACGTATTATTACAATTTCTACGTGCCAGAAATAGAGTGCCTCGAGCGATTCACCTACGGTACGGCCAAAAAACTCGAATCTAATCCCTAAATTGTATACTCTTATAAATCTCAAATTGCATCTTATTCACTCAAATCGAAGCTGTCAATATAATCTATACACATAATTTATGTTTTAGTTGAAATATGTTCAGGTATTAATTAGAATCATAAACTCGAGCGAAGATAACATGAAATCTTATGTTGCCATTTCCATAATCTCGCTTTTATTCTTCTCTGTTTGCTGTAAAAACTCTGCAAAAACTCCTGGCGAGGGAGGAAAAAAGACAAAGAAAATCGTCTTAAAAGTGGCTCATAATGGGCCTGAAAAACACCCCTTCCAAAAAGGCTATGAGAAATTCAAGGAGGTCCTCGAAGCTGAGACTGACGGTGCTGTAGAGGTCCAGATCTTTCCGAATTCACAACTGGGCTCAGAGGAAGAGGGCACTCAGATGGTCAAGCTGGGATTGATAGCCGCCAATGCGTCCAGTACAGCAGGTGGTTTAGCCACTTCTGTTCCAGAAGCGGAGTTGTTCAATCTCCCCTTTATTTTCCGGGACCTCGATCATTGTTACAGCGTCATCGATGGACCCATAGGTCAAGATCTAGCCCGAACCGTGGAGGAAAAGCTCAATTGTTTGGTTCTCGGCTATTGGTTTTCGGGCATTCGGAATGTTTGGAACTCAAAGAGGCCTGTTCTGAGTCCAGATGATCTCAAAGGAATAAAACTCAGGGTGATGTCCAGTCCGATGCTGATTGAATCCTTTAACGCATTGGGAGCTCAAGCCACACCTATGGCATTCGGCGAGCTCTATTCGGCCCTTCAGACGGGAGTTGTGGATGGGGGAGAGACAGATCACCTCGACCTTCTTTATGAGAAATTTCATGAAGTGACCAAGTATGTCTCTTACACAAATCATATGTTTTTGGTGATCGCTCTAGTCTTCAGTAAAAAGGTCTATAATAAACTTCCGTTGAATGTTCAAGATGCTGTTTTGAAGGCGGGGAAAGCTTCCGTTATCGCCGAGCGGGAAGCTATGGATGATCTCACAGAATCAGCATTAACTGAACTCAAAGCTCTGGGACTGGAGTTTTTCGAGGTGGATAAAGCTCCTTTCCGGGAAAAGTTGGAACGTGTTTATAGAAACAATGCGGAAAAAGTCGGTGGGATGGCACTCATCGAGCAGGTTATAAACACCGAGAATGACTAAAGATCCAAACTCAAAAACATCAAAGCCTCTCTGGAAGCAACCGCTGGAATTGTCTTTGTGTGTGATATTGGTTGGAATAGTGGGTGTGACATTCATCCAAGTTCTTTTCCGCTACATCTTTCATCTGTCCCTTGCTTGGTCTGAAGAACTGGCGAGATACTTGTTTTTGTGGCTGGCCGCCCTGGCTTCTGCTTATGCATTTAAAACAAAATCGCATTTTGCATTGAGGTTTCTTGTGGATCGTTTCGGGAAAGGCCTTCAAAAGGCCACTGGCACGTTTGTCTCTTTTGTTGTTTCTGGTTTCCTCGTAATATTTGTCTGGAAAGCGACGGAATTTGCATTCAGCATGGCGAAACAAGTTGCGCCGAGCACCCAAATGTCCATGGCCGTGCCCTATTCTTCAGCAGTAGTGGGCGGAGTTTTGATGCTTTTCTATGTTATCCGAAACTGGTGGTCAGATATCCGAGAAAAGGAAAAGGCAGATAATCCTGAGCCTTAAGGGAAAACATGGGAATAGTCATATTTTTCGTATTTTTTACAGCGCTGTTGTTATCCGTGCCTATCGGGATTGCACTTGGTGTGTCCGCATTGGCCGGTTTGGTATATATTTCTTTTGATCCTGATTTTTTTATTTTTCTTCCCCAAAAATTCATGTCTGGCCTGGATTCCTTTACATTGTTGGCTATTCCGTTTTTTATTTTGGCAGGCGCGATCATGTCTTACGGGGGTATTGCCCGCCGCATCGTTGACCTGACTCTCGTGTTTTTCGGACGCATCCGAGGAGGCCTTGGTATTGTTGTTACGATATCCACATTCTTTTTCGGGGCGATCTGCGGATCAGGAAGCGCAAAAACAGCCGCTATCGGTTCTGTGATGTTCCCCGAAATGAAGAGGAATAAATATCCCACTGATTTTTCGACGGCCCTTTTTGCATCGGCTGGTGGAGCATCCTCCCTTGTCCCCCCATCGATCGACCTCATCATTATCGGTGTTGTGGCAAATATCTCTGTCGGCGGCCTGTTCGCTGCCGGAATTCTCCCGTCTGTTGTCAATGCCATCGCACTCATGGCAGTCGTTTTCTTTTTCGCAAGAAAGCTTAATCTCCCCCTGGCACCTAAAATTGCCTTGAAGGAGAAACTCCGGATCGTTCGTGACGGGATCCTTCCCATGTTCATGATCGTGATCGTTTTGGGAGGGATCTATGGCGGGATATTCACTCCCACGGAGGCTGCAGCGGTTGCTGTGATATACGGATTCTGTTTGTCTTTCTTTATTTATAGAGAACTCAAGCTCGCCGACCTCAAAAAAGCTCTTTTACAAACAGCCTCATTGTCGGGTGTTGTGTTGATCGTGCTAGGGACAGCATCTATGATTTCCTTTGTGATGACGTTCGAGCGCATCCCCCATGAGATCGCTCAAACGATCACACAGTATGCTTCTAACTGGATCGTGTTTGTGCTGTTTGTGAATATCGTTTTTTTGTTGCTCGGGATGGTGATGGATGCCTTGCCCGCGATCATTGTGCTATTACCTATCATTGTGCCTGTTGCCATCCAGTTTGGTATGGAGCCTATTCATTTGGGTATTCTTGTGGAAGCGAATGTGGGATTGGGCATGATCACACCGCCAGTGGGGATATGTCTTTATGTGGCGTGCGGCATCAGCAAAATTCCCATAGAGAAAAGCATAAAGGCGCTCCTGCCGTTCCTTCTGGTATTGGCGCTGACAACTATTATTATCAGCTATATCCCCGATATTACATTGTGGTTACCCCGATTACTCGGGTATGTTCAATAGAGTCAGAAGTTGAACGTGGCTAATTTCCCTAAACAAATTCCAGGGTATTAGATATTATTTTGAATTCATTCGCCGGACGGACCGTTTGGGAAACGATCCCTACAAAATTTTTTTTATGGATCATCCCAAAATGCTGTATTCCCTTTTTGATTGTCGATGTTTCCAAAACCGACATGTTTATCCAGTCGTGCCATAAAGCTGTGTAAAGGTGCCACTGGGAGAGCTGCAACAGAGGTTGACAGGTGGTGGGGCCAGGAGGCTAGCTTATTGTAGGGACAAGCCGTGATACAGTTGGCGCAATCCGATCCGTTCTCCCTCCAGAATTGAATACATTTCTCCGGATTGATATACCACTTCAGGACGCCTGGATTGTTGGAGATCGTGTTTCCTTCGAGTGTGGGCTCTCCATCGGAAATCGCCTTGGAAGGGCAAGCTTCTGCACAGCGCTTGCAGTTCTTACAGAAATCCCAGACGCCGAAGGTTATCGGCGGATCGGGCGCAAGCTCGAGCTCTGTAAAGACCTTGACCAACCTTACTCTGGGGCCGAATTCGCGCGTGATCAGCATACCATGTCGTCCTAATTCGCCCAATCCTGCAGCTACAGCGTAAGGGATGCTTAAAGAGACATCATTCCCATTGGCAAATGCCCTGTAACCTAAGGCACGTATAAACGTTGACACCGAGTATCCGACCTCACACATATGAGAATACCCCAGTCCTGTGGCCGCACCTTCGAGCGAAGAAGGGGAAAGAGCGATCGTTCTGTAATCCATTTCAACGGCTATAACCACTACTGATTTGGGCTTGAATGGAAACTCTGGAGTGAATATCTCATATCCGGGCGGCCCCTCTTGTTGGGATTCATCTTCGAATTTCTCTTTGATCAATTCGGAATAGGTCCATAGGGGATCATAAGCCGTGATACCGACAAGACTAGCTCCAAGATATCTGGCCGCTTTTTTGATTTTTTTACTCGCATCGGCGGCGTCCTTAAAATCCACTTTTTGCCTCCGTACACGTTCATCCCATGCATAAGCCATGGAATGAGGCTGCCCATTTTCGCTTCCTGAAGCAAATTTGTGGTCTACGGCCCATGCCGCCTCGTCCAGTGCGTCATCCAGTTGAGTCCATCCTTTGGCGTCCAGGTAAACCTCCCGGCGAGATCGGTCGATGGAGGATTCGACTCTCTGGACAAAATCAAAGTCCCAGAGCTGCCGCGCAAAGATCGTGTTTTTTTGCGGCATGCGTTTGCATTTGTCGGTTATCCGTAAAGGGTTGTCTTTGACGTCCAGAGATACAGAGAATGGGGCATTGTTTGTGGCAAAATTTTTGCGGGGATCGGCATTTCCTGTTGCCCTCATCAGTGCCCCGGACGTTGTCGCTACCGCACCAATCTTCATGAACTGCCGGCGGTTCATCCTTATCGTCCCTGATTGATTGATATTGGCTGTGATCTTGGCTTGCCTTTCATCTTTTTCCATTGAAGAATACTCCTCACAAAGAATAGAAATTTCCTTTAGAAAATTATCTTTAAGAATAGTAAATCCTGAAACGTTAAACAAGGCATAAAAGTAAGGGTTTAGCATATCCAAATCCGTGATGGTGTTATTCAGAGTGATCAAATTGTATGATTTAAAAAACACTCTCAGTTTCCCCAGCGAGGAAACTTCGCTCGGATCCGGGCTTCCCTCACATCTCCCTCAGGAGATGCACCATGCCCGTCCTGCCCTTCTCACGGTTTTTTCCATCACACAATCTGATCACTCAATAACGCTTTTGAATATTCGTGACGTCACCGATTTGGAAATTCATCTAAACATAGGTGAATATCGAATATTTAAACTTATTTTCAAATTCTATGAAAAATTGAAGTGTTTCAGTGAAAAAAGGTAGACACAATTGACCTTAAGGGTCTAATATAAAAAACGCATGTTGCAGGAAGGAGTGATTCCATATTAAATAAAGGAGAGTGAAACAATGAAATTCAAACAATCTTTTGCTGTATGTTTATTTCTCATCGTTATGATAGGTTTGACTGCAAAAGTATGGACCCAGATCATTCCGATCGAAGACAGCGAGAACATTATGCCGATGCGGGAGCGGGTCAAACTGATGCAGAAGTGGTGGGACTGGAAGAAAGAGCATGTCCTTCCCATGGTGATGCGAGAGCAGGGCGTCGATATGTGGATCGTCCGGAACAATGAGGCCGATCTGTATTACAACAACGAAGGACCAGTTTATACTCTGCTGTTGCCTGCCAACCATGAAGGGATGACCTATCCAAGTCAACATGTATCGCCGCGTTCTCAACGAGTCCCCAGGTTCATGATGTTTTATGACACCGGCAAAAAGATCGAATATGTGGAGCCCAAGGATTATGCTCACATCACAAAACTTGTGGCAGAACGGTCCCCAAAGAAAATTGCAATCGGTTTGCACAATAATGAAGACATGCTGAAAGCTCTCGGGAAGGAATATGCGGCCAGATCCATCGATTCCTGGACTCTGGGTGTCCGATGGCTGGAGACTATGAGCCCTGAGATGATCAGTGTGTACAGCCATGTGCAGAGAATCGCCAATGAAGTGATCGCCGAAGCCTATTCGAACAGAGTCATCACTCCCGATGTGACCACAACGGATGACCTGAACTGGTGGATCCGCCACAAATACCTGGAGCTGGATCTGGAGACGGAAAACCATCCCTCGATCTCTGTTCAAAGGAGTGATGAAAACCTGGCCAAGTACAACGACCCTCCGGAGTATTTTCACATGGGCCGGACGCGCAACGGTGTGAATGTCGTCATCCGGCGCGGTGATGTTGTGAGCTGTGACACAGACCTCTTCCTTCTTGGCCTGGTCACCGATTCGCATCAACATGCGTATGTATTAAAGAAAGGTGAAACCGATGTCCCTGAACACTTGAAAGAAGCTTTACGGAAAGTCAATCGAATTCAAGATCTCTTCCGGAAGGAATTTAAGGTTGGACGAACTGGGAAAGAGATCGTTGCCGCATCCAATAAGA
>CAZXJE010000072.1:0-4109 GCA_964640835.1 uncultured Eubacteriales bacterium | reverse complement strand
AAGGAATTTAAGGTTGGACGAACTGGGAAAGAGATCGTTGCCGCATCCAATAAGATCCCGCGGGAAGAGGGGATCATCGAATCGGAATTGGGATTTCATCCTCCTCCGATGTTCATCCGGCGGTATCTCCAGGGGGGGTACATGTTCGACCACAAGACCTATGTAGCCGGGATGACTTCTGGACCCGGGTATTACCCGACATCTATCGTCTCCAATGATCACAAACTTCATACCAATACTCTTTATGCATTCGAACCGCATACTCGTGTGATTGTGCCGGGATGGAAGGATGGTCTCGAGTTGGGGATCGGGCAGATCTCTGTCTTTACGGAGGACGGTTTGTTCTACCTGGCAAGACCCCAGGAACACCAGTGGCACATCATAAAATAGAGTTCTGCCTGTGACAGGATTATCTTGGTTTTTAAGTTGAAGTTTGCTATTATATAGACGTATTTTAAGTCAATCTGTCGTGATAAGGCCAGATAATCCATACAGTTTGTAAAGCTTGTATTAAATTTAACCTGAGAGGTTGATATGATTAGTGAACTGGAAAAAAAGATATTAAAATCCCTGAATGAGAATGCAAGAAAAAGCTTTCGCGAGGTTGCCAAGGAAGTGGGTACGTCTACAACTGCCATTTACAACAATGTAAAAAAAATGGAAAAAAGTGGACTCCTCCAGGGTTATGTCCCAGCCGTGGATGAGGAGCTCCTTGGTTTCACTCTCACTGCTATTATTGCCATGCGTATCAGTCAAGGAAATCTTTACAGTGTCTATGATAAGGTCATTAAGTATCCTGAAGTGAGAGAGATGTATGATCTTACGGGAGAGTGGGATGCGATCCTTGTATGTTTTTTTCAAAAGCGGCGTGATCTCGACAATTTCTTGAAAACCAAACTCAATCTCCCACACATAGAGAGAGTTATGACGCACCTTGTCCTCAATGTGATCAAAGACGAAAAACGTGCCTTCATCGAAGCGCTATAGAAAGTCAATCCGCTATATAATATGAATTGATATGAACAAAAAGAAGACTGTATTCCGAACGCCTTTTTATCTGTTTCTTTTGTTGATTTGTTTGCCGCTTCATGCCCAAAAAAGAGATGCCGCCAAAGAGTGGCTCAGAGAGGTGGAACCCATCATCACCAAGGCGGAAAAAACTGTTTTCGAAGATTTAAAAACAGAAGAAGACCGGATGAGATTTATTAACTCGTTTTGGAACGTCAGAGACCCAAATCCTGAAACGCGAAAGAATGAATACAAGCTGGAGTACTACAATCGGCTCAACTACGTAAAGAAACACTTTAAAAGCACGCGGAGCGATCAAGGAAGAATATACATGATTCTGGGTGAGCCCACCGAGAGAAACAGCTACACTGGCGGCGAGCAGGTCGTCGAATCTGAGGTTTGGACGTATTATGCAGAGAATAGACCTGGACTTCCGCCAGTCATGAATCTTCTGTTTTACAAGCGTGAAAATTTTGGAGAATTTCGACTGTTTTATCCAGGAATGGATACGGCCCTAGATATTCTTTCTCCTGGTTACAGATCTGGTTATGAGAGAGCTAGAAGTGCATATAACCAGTTGAGAGGTATCTATGCCGAACTTGCAGACGCGACACTGTCCGTCATCCCAGGGGAAGGCCATCCAGATATGCCGGCCTTGTCCACATCTTCGAGTCATGTTTTTGCCCAGATCTACACACTCCCAGGAAAGGAAGCATCCGACACATATCTTCGTAGCTTTCAATCTATCGAGGGAATCGTCGATGTGACTTATTCCTTCAAGGAAATGCCTGGGGATGCCTCCATTGCCTTGAGCAAGAATAGAGGGTATACATTTATGAATTACTCTATCATGCCCGATGTTATCCGCCTCAGGAAAATCGCGGATAACCTCCATTCCGCAAGGTTCAATCTTAACCTGAGAATCGAGGACCTTAACGGAAGAACGATATACCAGCAGGAGAAGAATATAGAATTTAAGCTTGACAACATGGAGAAGCAAGCACTCGACAAGAAGAAAATCATGTTCTCAGGTTTTGTTCCTTTAATAAATGGCACATTCACTGCGAATATTGTGTTTTCGAACAAAACAACAGAAGAGTTCTTGATCCATGAGGAAAGGCTTGAGATTAACGATAATACTGTTCCTGTGCTGTTAGGATTCAAGATAGAGGAGATTCATGCTGGGAGATTTATGCCCTTTAGTACGGATAAGCATAAAATTTCGTTTGATCCGCGATCTGTATTCAACAAGACGGATTCCATAGAAGGGATCGTATTTACAGAAGACACCCCGGATATTCGTCTTATCCCCGTGGACAATGAAGATGACTTTATTGATGTTCAGGATGTTGTGAAACAAGGGAGATATTTTGTGTTCAGTTTGCCTCTTGCTGAAGTGAGCTCGAGCAATTATTATTTGAGCATAGAAATAGAAGGGGGAGAGGTTTACAGAAAAATCGTTGCGGTCCTGCCTTTTATCGCAGAAAAACCCGAAGGTTATGAATGGACTGACCCTCCCACTTCTGGTCCGGCATACAATTTCGAAATCGCGACACAGCACTTCAACACCGGCAATATCCAAAAATCGCTCGAATACTATAATAAACTGCCCGAATCCCTGTGGAATTCCGTCACGATCCCCATCATCGCTAAAGCTTATTACAGGAACAAGGATTATGAGAGAGTTATCGATCTTCTTGAGAGAGAAGATGTCACTAAGGATTATTCGGTTCTCTTTCTTCTGGGGAATTCCACTCTGGAACTCAAGCAACTGGAAAAAGCCGCAGGATACTTCGAACAACTGAGAAACTATGGAGATACCGTCAAAATCAATCAGGTGCTTGGCGCCATTTTCCTCTCTTTGGGAGATAGAGAAAAGGCTAAAACCTATTTTGACAGAGCGAAAATGTTGGAAAAAAAGCCTGAAGTAAAAAAAGAGAAAGACACGAAGGAGCCACACATTGAAAAAACGTAATATCTTTATATTTATGCTTTTGCTCATATTTATTTTCAACGCAGTTGTTTTTTCATACAGCTTTAGACATCCATCGAGCAAAGCTTATTCTAGTACACAAAGTGGAGTCACCGGCGCTATAAAGGGATATGTCAAGGATGCCAGAACTGGGGAAGTGATAGTCAAAGCTAAAATAATCATGGTTTTTGCCAAAAGTGACAGTGTGAGATACACGCTCGAGACGGATAAAAAAGGTTATTACTACAAAAGCGGACTTACACCTGGCTATTATAAATTCACTGTGGAAAAAGAGGGTTTTCTACCAACATCAAAAACAGTACGCGCAAGGCTCGCCGATACAGTCCAAAGTGATTTTGAACTCCAAGTTCTTGAAGTAGATCCAGTCGCTGAAGCTCCAAAGGCAGCACAAAAAGGGATGAAGCTGTTCAATGAGGCCAAATGGAGCGAGGCTGTCGAGGAATTTTCAGCAGGGATTATAGAAGATCCATCCAATCCTTTGATTTATTTTTACAGAGGATTGTCTTATGAAAATGACGGAATGGTACAAGAGGCACTTTCCGATTACAAGAAAGCCATAGAGCTCAAACCCGATTTTATTCTTCCTTACTCCAGATCGGGAAAGATTTACGCAAGACAACGCGATTATGAAAAGGCAAACGAGCTTTATCAGAAATCAGTGGACTTGGGTGACCAAGATATCACAACACTCTACAACTATGGTGTAGTGCTTATGAATCTTGGACAAAGCTCAGAGGCCAAAACCGTGTTTGAGAATCTACTCGTGCTCGATGAAGACTATGCGGATGCTTATTACCATCTTGGGATCATTACTATCGGCCAAGGCGATGGGGAAAAGGCCAAAGAATTGCTCCAGAAATTCCTGGAGCTTGATCCTGAGAATCCGAATGCTCCTGTAGCTCAAAAGATTTTAGAGAGTCTGGGATGACCAGGTTATTTGTTTAATAAAGGAAAAAGCAACAAAGTCACGGTGAAGATATTTTTAACACTTCAAGTTGGATAAACTGAACTAAGCAGTAAACCGTATGTATTATTATAAGCCAATTTTGGCCATTTGAATCACCGAATGGAGAGCTATGCAAGCCGATAATTCTACAATTAACAAAAT
>CAZXJE010000071.1:0-13889 GCA_964640835.1 uncultured Eubacteriales bacterium | reverse complement strand
GCCTTGCCTTTGCAGCAACCTCAACTCGTGAATAATCCAGGTTGATACCAAATTCTATAAAAAATCAGTCCAATAAACAAAACAAAAATCTATTTTTTCTTCTCAGGTTTTGCCTTAGGTCGAGGTGGTGGCGGTGCTACCGGCGTGAGGTTGTCGTGTTCTATGACTGCCCTGTTCCACCATTCAGGCGTCTGCACCCGTCCTGGCCTTCTTTTCTCGGTGTCATAAGTGCCGAAGTGGTTATATTTGACCAACAATTGATCACCCAATTTCCACCAACCATCTACAGCATTCTTGGCATTGCTCAAAGTGAAATCCGTGATGAATTCGATCGCTTCGGCCGGGTCTCTCTTGTAGAGCTCTACGGCAGCTTTGTCCATATACGGGATTTTTTTCAGCGCGCCACCTTCATACTTCTCCTGGGCTTTCTTTACATCTTCGATAGCGTACGAATAGACCACCTGAGTGTGGAAATCGACATAATCACACGCCCATCTGGCAGATTCCCTGTCCAGCACATAGTGATCCCCCTTTGTAAAGGACTCAGGCATCTCTGTAATTCCGCAGTAGAGGGGGATGTAACAGGATGTGTCTTGCACGCCGAAGGCGATCCAATTGATCCCGCCGATCGGATCTGGTAACCAGCTTCGAGATTGAGTGATCGTTGTGTACTCCACGCCGGCCACGCTGATACACCTGGGTCCATTGTACCTCTGCTTATCAACCATAAATCCACGGAAGTAGTTGGGATTGCCGAAAGGGCCACCTTTCAAACCAACGGTCGGGTCAAACTGATTGCCCTGATATTTATCTCGGGTTAAATCCATGACATCTTTCACCGAAAGTTTCTTGTCCGGTTTAACAGAGAATGGAAAATCCATTCCTTCAGTTTCCGGACTGAAATTCCGGGATGGTGCCACAAGACTGAACAGGCGCCAGAGTCGGCCCCTGCGCCCTTGTGAGGCTGCTGCACTGCCCAGACTAGGCGAATAGGCCCTCTTCCAGCTGAAAGGCTTGCCACTCTCAGGATCGTAAAGGCCGGCCTCGATGGCGTAAGAGATAACATTCGGTGAGGCCAAGAAGTAATCCTTGTTTTTGAGGCCGATCTCACCGATGCGGGATTCGTTCGGGCAGAAGCTCACATGATCATCCGGAACCCGCTGGGCACACCACACAGCTCCAGGCTTGCCGGTCTCCGGCGTCCAGAGCGGCCCCACCGGCATGATCTCGAAGAGCCAGATCTCATTCGGATCTGCCACGGCCAGCATCTCTCCGCTGTCATGAAATCCGTATCCATACTTCTCTGCCATCGATCCCATGAGCGTTACGGCCTCTCTCGCTGTTTTGCATCTCTCCATGGCCAGCATGGTTAAGGTCGTGATGTCCATGATCGCCGAGGGAGTCGGATTTCTCATCTTTCTTACGCATCCGATGGTCGATTCTACAATTCCCAACTGATGCTCATTCATATGTCCGAAGACAGCGTGGTGATAGGCATATGTATGCGGGACTTGTGGGATCTCAACGCCGGTGTCTCCCTCCACATATTTCACCCATTTCCCACCAATCTCAGGAGGCCAAGTTTTGACCTGATTGATGTGGTAGATTTTTCGTGTGGAACCATCCGGATGGTCAGCTGCGGGGATCAAGTGCCAGGTGAAGTCACACACGCCGCAGTCCGCAGTCTGACATGCAAATACCGACCCATCGACAGAGGCCTCCTTCCCGACAAGGATCGTGGTACAGCTCTCCGGTTCTGCTGGCCAGATGGCATTATCTGAGATACATTCTGCTTTATCAAAAACAAAAGCGTTTACCAGCGCAAAGGTTAGGAATACTAATACCAGGATGAGAAACGATCGTTTTATCTTCACTTTACCTCCTGTCACCTTCACTCCAGACACCACTCCCTGTAAAAAAAGCGTAATTAAAGAGGTCGGAGAGGTGCGGATTTAATCCGAGTTGAGTAAATAGTCAAAATAATAACGTCCAATCTGGCCATCCACAAATGGCCTTATTAGTGGCTAATTAAATCAAACTTAAACTCAACTGTCAATTCTCAAAAAAATGACATTTATAAATTGTAGGGACCGTTTCCCAAACGGTCCGTTCGGGGAACGGACCCTACAAAAAAGGGGACAGGCTAGTTTTTTAAATACCCCTGGAAAAAGTAGCCTGTCCCCTTTTTAGACCTGAGTTATTTTATCTCGTAACCTGCCTCAGTAATGCTGGCCATCGCAACGATCTTCATTGGCTCGATGAGCGGAACGGAGATGTCCTCTTCCTTCAAAACGAGTGGCACTTCAGTGCATCCTGCGATGATGGCTTCAGCACCTCTGCCAATAAGGATTCTGGCTGTGTTGACTATTGTCTCCTTGGAATAACCGGATGTGAATCCGGCTTTTATCCCTTTTTCGCCAAATATGGAATCCATCACCTTCTCTTGCTCTTCTTCTCCCGGACCGAACACCTCTATCCCCGCCTTTTTAAATGTGTCATGAAAGAGCCCTGATATCAAAGTACCAGTGCTCGAAACCAAACCCACCTTCTTGAGGGCGGGAATGTGTTCTTGTGCCCACTTCACTGATTCGTCCAGAAGGCTGATAAAAGGCACATCAACCTGTTCAAGAGCCTCTTTTATAAAAAAATGAGCCGTCACGCATGGCATGACGATAAAATCCACCCCTGCCTGCTTCAACACTTTGAGACCCTCGACAAGATAAGGCGTTGGCGAGGGCCCCGTCCCAAGGATCGCATCTGTCCTGGGTGGCACTTTGGGATTGCTGTATAAAATCACAGGGATATGGTTTTGGTCTATCTCCACCTTAGTGTTTTTGATGATCAAGTCGAACATGTATTCAGTAGCCTCAGGTCCCATCCCCCCTAAAATCCCTATCACCTTTTTCATCTCATTCTCCTTTGAGTCTTTTTACTTCTAACAGCGACTATTTTCGCATTGAATGATATAAGCGTACGTATTACATTCAACGTAAAAGTTCATTATAGGCTTCACTTTTCATCCAATTTCATTATTTCCCTGACTTTATCCAGCGGGAGCGCATCGACTTTATGCCCCCTATATCCTTCCATCGGGGTGGCTTTGAACATGGAATTCAGGATGGCTTCCTCTGATGCTTCTGCTGCAGCCAGAAACAGTGCCGACATGTGCCTGTTCCTCAGTACATCGATTTTCTGCGTCCTTTCGTCTGGATCTCGATCGACTCTCGCCTCTTTAGCTGTCGAAAAAGCGATGCAGTAATCGCCGCTTCCGTTCGAATAGTAACCGCCTGTTCGAGGAATACCTAAAAGTGCCCGTTTCGCCAGACGTTTCAAATTCCGGCTGTCCAGAGGAGCATCCGTCGCACAAACAATCATGCAGGAACCATCTCCACCGACCTCGACATCCCTCTTGAAGGCGTAATTCCCCAATTTTACACCTAGAGGATAGCCGTTTATGCGAAAGATCCCGCCGAAGTTGGTCTGTACCAGTACTCCAACTGTATATCCTCCTCGTGTATCAGGAAGTTTCCGTGATGCCGACCCAATCCCGCCTTTCCACCGAAAACACTCTGTTCCTGTTCCCGCACCCACACATCCCTCCTCAACAGGACCAGATTCTGCTATCTTGATGGCCTCGATGACATGTTCTTCTTTCACGTGCCTTCCTCGAATATCATTTAGATAGTCATCATTCGTCTCTCCCACGACGGCATTCACGGAACCCACTCTCTCGTTTCCAGGAAGAGATAATGTGTATGTGATAACTCCATTAGCTGCTGTTGGAACACTCAGAGTGTTTGTCAAAATGATTGGTGTTTCTATGACTCCCAATTCTTCCACTTGAGTATAACCCATCAATTTTCCGTACCCATTTGCTACATAGATTGCCCCAGGAACCATTTCCTGGTAGATATTCCCATCATGTGGAAGGACAGCTGTCGCACCTGTCCGTACACTTCCCCCCTCGATTAATGTCACATGCCCGACTTTCACACCCATCACATCGGTGATGGCATTCCACTTGCCGGGTTCCATTATTCCGATTTTTATACCGAACTCCCTCACACGCGGCCGTTCATCAGATGCCATCAACGCGACTCCTAAAATTAACACAAAAAGAGACAGAAATTTTATACACTTCATGGAATTCTCCTTGGTAAATCATACCCATATGATGTTATGGGATACACCCAAAAAAATCAATCCGCAGGAAAAAACAGAACCGTCCTCATTTTTTTAATCCGTAGTACTGTTGTTGATGCGCTGGAAGGGTTCGTTCATCCGCTCTTTTGCATACGGACTCAGCGAATACTTCAATCCATACTGGCCGTGCATCCAAGTGTCTTCCAAGTTCATCTCTGCAGCCTGTCCATATCGACTGAAAGCTTCATCCCTCTTCCCTAACAGATCGAGCATATGTCCCTGCCATATCAGTGCCACAGCCTCATAGGTCTTTTCTTTTTTTTCGACTGCCACCCACTGCATCCTCTCGAAGACAAACAGCGCTTCCTCATAGTTCTCTACATCATACAGGGCAAAACCGGTTCTCATATAACTTCTGAGTGTCTCGAACATCTCGAGCCATTCCCTCGAATATTTTTTCGCAAGCTTTTGACTGGAGTTCCATCCCCAACCAAAGGATCCGAGGATCCTATCCGGGGATGACTGCTGTTCTTTTTCCCAGGTCCCGAGAGTCGCCTTATATGCAGCGACCTTATCTTCCGACACCTCAGGCAAATTCTTGATAAAATCCTCAAGGACAGCAAAAAACCTTTCCGGCTCTTCATCATAAATCCCATGGCCTGCGTTTGCGAACATGACCATCTTCGCATTGCGATGATTCTTATGGAGAACTTCCGGCTTTATCTCCCCCCATGTCAGGTCATGTTTCCCCTCTAAAATGAGTGTCGGGATCGGATTCGCTTCAAACGCTCCTGTGAGATCTACGGTTCCCTGGCTTCTGTTCATGATTCCGTTAAAATTCTCATCATGGTCCCATTCATACAGGGCGAACTCGGACAAACGCTCTTTTGAGGGTTTGTAGAAATTTTGGCGCTTCCAATCGCCATTGAGAAAATTATTGTACAAAAGTAGTTGAATGTATTCTTTTCGCGGCATCTCTTTTTGCTTAGACAGATTCTGCAATTCCTTGCGAACCTCTTTGAGCCTGGCTTTTTCTTCCTCCGACATGTATTGGCTCTGGCGGGATTTGCCTGTATCCGCACGCATGCCAGGAGAAGCCCCCAACAGAATCAAACCCGCCACATTCTCCGGATGATTCACTGTATAGAACTGGGCGAGGAATCCTCCGTAGGAATATCCCAGGACCACCCATTTATCGATATCCAAAGCTTTGCGTATGGCATCCAAATCCTCCACTGCTTGATGGACCGAATATCCTTCCTCTCCTGGCTCGAAATCCGACAAACCACATCCACGTTGATCATAATAAATCACTCGTGCATACTTTTTGGCCTTTGAGAACCACGGATGAAAATAGTGATGGGTTCCGCCCGGACCCCCATTGATCAAGACCAGGGGCATCCCTTTCCCTTCTTCCTCCACATACAACTTCGCGTCACCCACATCGATGCGTTGTTTCTTCAACTCCAACCTGTCGCACCATCTCTCAATAAAAGGGATGTCCATGATAAGCTCCCGCTCTATATAAACCACTCTATCCAAAATAGATTCCCGGTTTTCCAAATCCATCTCTGAAAAGCTCTCCTCTTTGGCACATGAAGCAAAAAGGAAAATCGTATAGGCAACCAGCGTATGTATGACAATATGATTTAAGATATGTTTAGCCTTCATTAAAATCCCTCCACGCATCATTCGTATTACTAAATTTACCTTAGGGTAGAATTTTACCATTTGACTATATAGACGGAATATTCCCCCTTCTGGTTGTCATTTTCGGCAATGATTTATTTGACTTCGATTTTTACCTCTGATATAAATCAAATTACCTCAACAGGGGACATTATGCGTTCAGCATGGAAGAATAGCTCTCTCAAACAGATTTTCTGGGCTTATTTATAACTTAAGGTCGAATCAATGATCGGTAAAACCATCTCGCACTACAAAATCCTCGAAAAGATCGGAGAAGGGGGGATGGGTGTGGTGTATAAGGCCGAGGACACAAAGCTCAAGCGGACAGCCGCACTCAAGTTTCTACATCCGGACTTAATAAGGGACATAGAGGCAAAAGAACGCTTCGTTCAGGAGGCACAGGCGGCTGCGGCACTGGATCACCCCAACATCTGCACGGTTTACGAGATCAACGAATCCGATGGCCAAACCTTTATCGCGATGGCCTTTGTGGAAGGTCAAAGCCTTAAAGACAAAATAAAGACCGGACAACTTGAATTAGATGAAGCTCTAGATTTGACCTCTCAAGTGGCTGAAGGATTACGTGCCGCTCATAAAAAAGGCATCACACACCGCGACATAAAGCCGGCGAACATCGTGCTGACAAAAGAAGGCCTGGCGAAAATTATGGACTTTGGATTGGCTAAATTGTCATGGGGAGTCGATCTTACTAAAACCGCTACAATTATGGGTACTGTGGCTTATATGTCTCCGGAACAGGCAACGGGTGAGAGAGTGGATCAGCGTACGGATATTTGGTCGTTAGGCTGCATTCTTTATGAGATGCTCACCGGACGACGTCCTTTTAAAAGTACGCATGACCAGGCTGCAATCTATTCCATCTTGAATGACGAGCCTGAACCGATCACGCGAGTGCGGAACGATGTGCCGGTAGGCATAGAGAAAATATTGCAGACATGCCTGCAGAAAGATCCCCATAATCGCTACCCGGATATGGAGGCCCTAATATCATACTTGAAATTCGTCGACATGAAGGATAAGACCCGATCTGCGTGTCCTATTCCCACTAAAGAAGAGCCTCCATCCATTGCTGTTCTTCCTTTTGTGAATATGAGTGCTGATCCAGAGCAGGAATATTTCTGCGATGGCATGGCCGAAGAGCTCATAAACACTTTGACAAAAATCAAAGATCTAAAGGTTGTGGCCAGAACATCTGCATTCGCCTTCAAGGGCAAGACAATCGATGTCCGTGAGATAGGCCGGATGCTCAACGTCGAAAAAGTTCTTGAGGGCAGCGTTCGTAAATCAGGAGATAAGCTCCGCATCACAGCACAGCTTGTTAATGTTGCAGATGGCTACCACCTCTGGTCAGAAAAATTCGATCGTGATATGGAGGACATTTTTGCCATTCAGGATGAAATCTCACTGGCCATCGTGGACAACCTTAAAATTACGCTTCTGAAAAAGGAAGAAGAGGCGTTATTAAAGCGTTATACCGAAGACCTGGAGGCGTATAATCTCTATTTGAAAGGGATTTACTTCTTGAGGATGTACACAGCCGAGGGATTCCAAGAGGCCATTAAATGTTTCGAGCTCACACTCCAAAAAGACCCGAATTATGCACTTGCCTATTACGGCCTTGCTGAAGTGTTTTATGCCATCTCGTTCTGGGCAAATGTCCCTCCTCACGAAGCGTATCCTAAGGCTAAAAAATATGCAAAAAAAGCGATAGAAGTGGACGAAGACATCGGAGAAGCCCACGCCGCTTTGGGCCTCGTCTATACATTCTATGATTGGAATTGGAAAGAGGCTGAGCGGGAGTTGACACTGGCTCTCGAGTTGAATCCTAGCTCTGCCATCATTCATATGAGTTATTCCTGGTTTTTATCGCTCACAGAGAAACACGAAGAGGCCATATTCGAAGCCAAACGTGCCCAGGAGTTGGATCCGCTCTCACCCCTCATTATCTCCCACGTCGGTCTTGCATGCATCTGGGGTTGTCAGTTCGACAAAGCCATTGACGAGTTGAAGGCGGGAATAAGCTTGGCTCCAAATTTCTACTTGATGTTTTACTATCTTGGCTTGGCCTATCGAGCGAAATACATGTTTGAGGAAGCCCTTGCCGAATATGAGAAAGCGATTCCTTTATCAGGTGGAGCACCATGGCCTGCAATGATTTTGTCAACGACCTATTTTGAGTCAGGTAGGATAAGTCAAGGAGAGGAGCTCCTCCAAAGTCTCAAGCAGAGAGCAAAACAGGAGTATATGCCTGCATTAGGTTTTTTCTACATTCATCTTGCACAAAAAGATTTGGATCAGGCTTATAAATGGCTAGAAAAAGGGTGTGTAGAAAAGGACAGTTTTCTCCCCTGGTGCGCAATTATCCCAATTGACGAATATCGAATTTCAAAGGAGCTGAGATTTATGCCATTACTTAAAAAGTATGGATTGGATAAATGAAGATAAACACCATCTCCCATTACAAGATCCTCGAGAAAATCGGGGAAGGCGGGATGGGAGTTGTATATAAGGCCGAGGATACGAAGCTGAGACGGACTGTGGCGTTGAAGTTTCTGCCGCCGGAGTTAATGCGAAACCAGGAGGCCAAAGAGCGCTTAATTCAGGAAGCCCAGGCTGCGGCTGCGCTAGATCACGCCAATATCTGCACTGTTTTTGAGATCAACGAATCGGATGGAAAAACCTATATTTCTATGGCCTTCATTGAGGGTCAGAGTCTTAAAGAGAAAATTGCGGTTGATCCGATCAAAATAGAAGAAGCTCTGGATATTGCCATTCAGACGGCTGAGGGATTAAAAGAAGCCCATGAGTGTGGCATTACTCATCGGGATATAAAGCCTGCCAACATCATGTTGACCAAAAAAGGCCAGGTCAAGATCATGGATTTTGGTTTGGCAAAACTGACTTGGGGAGTCGATCTAACAAAGACCGCAGCCATCATGGGCACTGTGGCCTACATGTCACCTGAACAGGCTTCTGGAGAAAAGGTTGATCACAGAACAGACATCTGGTCGTTAGGCTGTGTTCTTTATGAAATGTTGGCCGCTCAGCGTCCCTTTAAAGGCACCCATGACCAGGCTGCTATCTATTCCATTTTGAATGAAGAGCCCGAGCCGATCGCAAGCTTGCGAAAGGATCTGCCCGTCGGCTTCGAGATGATCTTGCACGCATGTTTACAGAAAGATTCCCGCAATCGCTACAGGGACATGGGAGCCCTATTGTCAGACTTGAAATCGATTGATTTGGAGGATAAAACTCAGGTTTTGACTGCAGTGAAAGTCATAGATGAGCCTCCATCCATTGCAGTTTTGCCGTTTGTCAACATGAGCGCCGATCCGGAGAACGAATATTTTAGCGATGGACTCTCCGAAGCTGTCATTAATTCGCTCACTAAGATCAAGGGCTTTAAAGTGGTTGCCCGTACGTCAGCGTTCTCATTCAAAGGAAAAGATGTCGACATCCGCGAGATCGGCAGGCAATTGGACGTCAACAAAGTCCTGGAAGGCAGTGTCCAAAAAGCCGGGAATCGCCTCCGAATCACGGCCCAGCTCATCGATGTTGAAGACGGCTATCATCTCTGGTCCGAATGCTTTGACCGAAACATGGACGATGTCTTTACTATCCAGGATGAAATCTCCCTGGCAATTGTCGATAATTTAAAACTTAATCTCTTGAAGGGTGAAAAAACGAAGCTTATCAAGCGTCATACAAACGATCCAGAGGCCTATAATTTCTATCTCCAAGGACGCTACTTCTATAACAAGAGAACAGAAGAGGACATGAAGCGTAGCGTTGAATACTTTGAGCGGGCTTTGAAAAAAGACCCAAAATTTGCACTTCCTTATGCGGGTTTGGCCGACACCTATGCGACATTTGGTTTTTATCACTGGTGGCCGTTTGAGGAAGCACGTTCAAAATCAAAGGAGTTCGCTCTAAAGGGGCTTGAAGTGGACGATACTGTGGGCGAAACACATGGAGCCTATGCGAGTTATCTAGCTTGGTCCGAATATAGGTGGGCCGAAGCAGAAAAGGAATTTGAAAAAGCTATAGAACTCAGCCCATCTAATGTAGAGGCTCGCCATATGTACGCTCATTTATTGGAATGTACAGGTCGTTTTGATGAAGCCATTGCCGAAATAGGAATGGCATTGGAATTGGAGCCTCTCTCGATCAATTTGAATCACTGCATGGGGAATATTCTTTTCTTTTCGGGTGATTCTGATGGGGCAATCGACCTTTTTCAAAAGACGATCGAAATGGATCCGGGTTTTCCCTTGCAGTATTTTTGGCTTGGGAGGGTTTATCTTCATATCGGAGAACTTCAAGAGGCCATAGAGATCTTTGAAAAAGGAACAAAATTTCCTGAGGTCAATGCGATTGTATCGGGAGGCTTGGGTCTTGCTTATGCACTCGCGGGAAGAGATGAAGAAGCGCAAAAAATTCTCAGTCAACTCGAGAAGCTTTCCAAGGAGAAGTATGTTGATACCTATCCTTTTGCTTACATCTATATGGGATTGGGGGATGAGGATAAGACCTTTGAGTATCTGGAGAAGAGTTTTGAAATCGGCGATATGTATTTGCTCTATCTTCCGATCGATCCAATATTTAAGGAATTGCACGACAACCCAAGATTTGATGGATTACTAAAAAAAATGGGGCTATGATGAAGATGGGGAAGAGGGTCGCAATTTTTCTTCTGTTAGGAATTCTTTTTATCATTTATGGATGTAAAGATAAGCAACCGGAAGAAACATCAAAACCCTATGTAAGTGAATCATATGTGACGGTTGATGATGGTGTTGAGCTACGTCTTAAAACAGTTGGAAATGGACCGGAGACGGTCATCATTAATCCAGCTATCTATTTAGAGTACGAGTTTGAAAAACTCATAGACGAGAGTCGCACCTTGGTTTTTTATGACGTGCGGGGCCGTGGCAGATCGAGCAAAATCGTAGATAGCTCTCGAATTAGAATGGATATCGAGATCTCTGATCTGGAGGCGCTTCGTTCACATTTAAGAAAACAGAAAGTCTCTTTGATTGGTTGGTCTTATCACGGTGCGATGGTCGTGCTCTATGCCTCGCGATACCCAAGCCATATAAATCGAGTTATCCAGGTGGGGGCTGTGGCTCCTACAGCCGAAATTCAAAAGAGAGCAACATCTACACCCATGGACAATGAAAGCCAAGCCCTCCTTGAGAGGCTGAGAAGTGAAGGTTTAGACAAGACAGATCCTGAAAGATTTTGTATGGAGTTTTGGGATATATATATGAAGAGGATATTTTATGACCCCTTAAAAATTGGATTGTTCCTCTCGGACAGATGCAAATGTGAAAACGAGATGCCTGAAAATGTGAACTTCCACATCAATGCCATTTTCGCTTCGGTTGGGGAGTGGGATTGGACAGAGAGAATCAAAAAATTGGAAGTGCCGGTGTTGGCTATACATGGCGTTAAAGACCCATCCTGCCCTCTAGAAGGGGCACGTGTTTGGGTGTCTATATTTAGGAATGCCCGGCTGTTGGTTGTTCCCAATGCGGGTCATATGCCCTTTGTTGAAGATCCGGACCTGTTCTACTCTGCAGTCGATACATTTCTCAGGGGCGAATGGCCTGAAAGAGCAGAGGTTGTTGGCGTGCCTGTACCTGTGAGGTAAAATTGCCTCAATGATATAACTAGGAAAAGATTTGAGGAAAAAGTAATGATCGGTAAAACCATCTCGCATTACAAGATCCTTGAAAAGATCGGGGAAGGCGGGATGGGTGTGGTGTATAAAGCGGAGGATACGAAGCTGAGGCGCATTGTGGCATTAAAGTTTCTGCCGGAGGATTTGACGAAAGACGCAGAAGCGAAGGAAAGATTTCTACAGGAAGCGCAGGCAGCTGCGGCATTAGACCATCCCAATATCTGCACGATATATGAGATCAATGAGTCGGGCCGAAAGACATTTATTTCTATGGCCTATATCGAAGGCCAGAGCTTGAAAGAGATAATCAGTGCCGGCCCTATGGGGATAGATCAGGCGATAGGGATTGCCATTCAGATCACAGAAGGGCTGAGAGAGGCTCATGAAAGAGGCGTTGTCCACCGCGATGTGAAGCCCGCCAATATTATCCTGACAGAGAAGGGACAGGCGAAGATCATGGATTTTGGCTTGGCAAAATTGTCGTGGGGAGTTGATCTCACCAAAACAGCTATGATCATGGGCACTGTGGCCTATATGTCTCCTGAACAGGCGAGAGGGAAGAGGGTTGACCATAGAACGGACATCTGGTCCCTTGGCATCACTCTGTATGAAATGATTGCAGGGGAGCGGCCCTTTAAAAGAGAGCTCGAACCAGCTGTTATATATGCGATTATAACTGAGGAACCCCAGCCCTTGACCGAAATCCGTCCTGATGTCCCGAAACAGATAGATAATGCTATTAAAAAAGCTATGGAAAAGGACCCTAACAGTCGATATCAAACCATATCCGATTTTGGTAGAGATTTGAGAAGAACATCTTCACATGTCATTGCACCGACTCGAGAGAGAAAATCGGTTGTTGTTTTACCATTCGAGAATATTAGCCCAGATAAGGAGAATGAATATTTCAGCGATGGTTTGACCGAAGAGATTATTGCAGACCTTTCCCAAGTACGCAATGTGAAAGTCATTTCTCGAACATCAGCCATGTGTCTTAAAGGTACAGACAAAGATCTTAAAACGATCGGGCAAGAATTGAATGTGCAGTATGCTCTGGAAGGTAGCGTGCGAAAAGTTGGCGATAACATCCGCGTAACTGCCCAGTTGATCGATGCGAAAGATGATGTTCATCTCTGGGCCGACAAGTACAGCGGCACACTGGAAGATGTCTTCGATATTCAGGAAAAAGTATCCCGCTCCATCGTGGACGCGCTGAAAGTGGAGCTCAGTCCCAAAGAAGATGCAAAGATCGCAGACCGTCCAATCGAAAACGTCAAAGCCTATGAGTGTTACTTGCAGGCACGGAAGGAGATTTGGCGTTTCACGGAAGATGGATTAGAACGTGGTCTTCAGCTCATCAGGAAAGGCCTGGAAATCGTTGGAGAGAATGCTCTGCTGTATTCAGCTATGGGGACTGCTTTCTATATTTATGTAGATGCAGGGATTAAACCCGGAGAATATTATCTCCAGAAAACAGATGAATGCGCACAGAAAATTTTCGCGTTGGATCCCAAATCGTCCCATGGCTATTATTTAAGGGGAGCAATCCATGTGCTCAGGGGGAAGATGCAGCAGGGCGTGAGAGATCTGAAGAGAGCATTAGCAATGGATCCGAACAATCCGGATGTTTTGCTCCAGCTTGTCCGAATTTATGCTAGCTGTGGGAAAATATCGGTTGCTGAGCCTCTGCTGGAGAGGGTGCTTGAGCTTGATCCCCTAAATACATTGACTTACAGTTTGCCAGGTTATCTAGAGTTATTAAAAGGTCGATTCGATTCCGCCGCTGAATCCTACTTTAAAATGTACCTCATGGATTCACAGAATCCTATCGCTCAATGGTTTTATGGCTGGTCGTTGATATTTGCACAGCGAAACGATGAAGCTTTTGCAATAATCGATAAACTCGCAGAAGATTTCCCTTCCACAGTTTTTGCCTCCTATGGTTTGTTCATCAAGAACGCGTTGGAAGGAAAAGAAGCTGAAGCGCTGCAGTTAATAATCCCGGAGCTGGAAGCCTCAGCCAAAGGAGTTGAATACCATTCCCGTGATATGGCTCATGGATATGCAATACTTGGTGATAAAGATAAAGCTTTAGATTGGCTCGAAAATGCCGTTGACCATGGTTTTATCAATTATCCGTTCATAGCAGAAATTGACCCGTTCTTTGTAAGCCTCCGGGACGAAGACCGCTTCAAGAAGCTCTTAGAAAGGATCAAGCTTGAGTGGGAGAGTTTCGAGGTCTAAAGGGTGACAAAAAGGGGACAGGCTGCTTTTTTAATTACCCCTGTAAAAAGCAGCCTGTCCCCTTTTTTTACCTCGAGGGGGTGATGCTGGGTAGGGAATATCACCCCCT
>CAZXJE010000070.1:12543-13900 GCA_964640835.1 uncultured Eubacteriales bacterium | reverse complement strand
CCCACGAAGCTGTAGTGAACTACCGCGAGCCGTCCCAACCTAACCCGGGCTACAATGAAGGCTTTGTATTGAGATCAGCGGGTAGGTTGGGTCGGCGTCCGAAGGGTAAAAGATGCTGACAATAAGATATTGAATGTTTTTGGAGTATAAATTTGTTAGCAGCTTTTATGAATAATTCAGGTTATTTATGGATAGTAAGGAGTGACCATGGACTACGACTTCGATACGATAATAGACCGACAGAGCACATCTTCGTCAAAATGGGATCTTAGGGAAAAGAGCGTCGGTGTGCCAGATGTACTGCCCATGTGGGTTGCTGATATGGACTTCGCCTCTCCCCCTCCTGTTGTGGAAGCTCTTCGAGAAAGAGTTGAGCACGGGATCTTTGGCTACACAGAAAGGACAGGTTCATATTATGCGGTTTTAGCATCCTGGATGAAGCGCAGATTCGATTGGGATATTCAGAAGAAAAAGATCGTGTTTACTCCTGGCGTTGTCGTTGCATTAAATTTGATCATTCAGGCTTATACACAACCCGGAGATAAAGTTATTATCCAACAGCCTGTTTATCACCCATTTTCTTATGCCATCCTGAATAACAAGCGGCACCTCATCAATAACCAACTCCAGATCCAGAATGGACGGTATGTCATGGATCTTGATCAGCTCAAGAAATCCATTGATAGCAGAACGCGTCTTATCATTCTCTGCAGCCCGCATAATCCGGTGGGCAGAGTGTGGACCAAAGAGGAATTATTGCGACTTGCCGAGATCTGTCTTGAAAACAACATCATCATCGTCTCTGACGAGATCCATGCAGATCTGGTTCTTAAGGGACACGTTCACACACCGACTGCGACACTGTCCAAGGAAATTGAAGATATCGTTGTCACATGTACAGCACCGACAAAAACCTTCAACATTGCAGGCCTTGGAGTAGCAAATACGATTATATCCAACAGTAAACTCTATGATCAGTTTCATGCTACGGTCAACAATGCCGGTCTGGAGATGACGAACGTGTTTGCAAAAGTTGCCACAGAAGCCGCATACAATTATGGAGAAGAATGGCTTTCACATTTATTGGATTACCTCCAGGGCAATTATGAATTCCTTATCTCATTCCTCAAAAGTTACATCCCCCAGATCTCAGTTTATCCAATGGAAGGAACTTATCTCGCCTGGCTTGATTTTCGAAAAATCGGACTTTCGGATGAAGACATGAAAAATTTCCTCATCCACAAAGCCAAAGTGTGGCTTGATGAGGGCACAAAGTTTGGAGGAGGGGGCAAAGGATTTCAGAGAATGAATATCGGCTGTCCGCGCAAACTGTTGGAAGAAGGATTGACACGAATCG
>CAZXJE010000070.1:0-12443 GCA_964640835.1 uncultured Eubacteriales bacterium | reverse complement strand
TTTCTTTTCTCCGTAGAGATGATCGAGAAGGCTCAAAACTCGATCCGGAGGTGTATCTACAAATTCGATGCCAGTTTCAAAAACCTCACCGTCATAAAGCTGATTCACCCATTTGACTCTTCCGATAACACTGATCAATTTTTTGCTTTTTGCCAGTGCGATTTCGATTTTTAACACTGTGTCGATGTCAAGCTTCACATCAGTGTGGATCTTCAGACCATTGAGAGAGATATCCTTTGTCAAGGCAAAAAAGTTGCCCTTGGAGTGTATCGATTTATCCTTGGAGAAAACAGATATGGTAACCTTGTTTTCTTCATCGAGTCTTCTTTCTTTACGTTTCTCATCCATCGCCCACGCTCCTCTATCCAATAAATGTCATCTCCTTAAAGGGTTCGGGGGGCCCAGACTGTCATTTCGGGACAGCTTACAATCTTTCTCTCAAACCCCACTTCGTATATATCTATATAACACGTCGTTCAGATTCTTTCAATAGGCAAGATGAGGCAGGTGGGGCCCCCTGTTCCCTTGCGGAATTCGGATAGATCGATGGCATGTACCTTAATTCCCTTTTTTTCAAGTTCTCTGGTGGCCTCGACATTCTCTGCGATATTGGCGATAACTTCATTTTCGCCCAAACAGATCACATTTCCTGTAGAAGGTCCTCTGTGGGAAACTTCCACCATATCAAATCCTTTGAAAAAACCAACAGGGAAGACACCGTGACAGTAGAGAACTCTTCGCGAGCCAATCATGCTCATGGCACCGCCCAGATGGAGATAACGAAAATCCATGTGGTGGACTCTCACTTCGTAGTCCATATTTTTGAGGATTTCAGAGATCTGATTTACACCCTCTATATTTGACCTCTGAGAATGCCCGACAAAAGCGACGTTCCCTGCCAGTATGATGTCTCCCCCCTCAACAGTACCGGGGGCTCTAACCTCCCCCACACATGGTTCCCCTTCCGACTCCAGGGATCCAGCCATCCATTCTTCCTCACCCCTCCTTGACTCCAACCCCATCCTCAATTTGACATATCCCTGCGGCGTTACCAAAGAGACATCACGAGTAAAAACAGAATTGGGATGTCCGGAGAGTTCAGGAAGATCGATCACTTCACATCCGGCCTTTATGATGATGGATTTTAGAGAGATGAATTGTTCAAGAGTCCTTTCAGCATTTGGAACTTCTGTGATGTTATGGGATTTAAGATCCGTAACGCCGAAATATTCCTTCCCGGGAGTGCAAATCGCAACTCTGGTAAGCTTTTCTCCTTCATTCTTGAGCATTTCTTCTGTCTCCTTTCTGGTATTTCAAAATATCCTGCTCGTTGAGCCTCGTCCTTCTCTTCCAAATATAATAAATGGGAATTCCAACAACAGTAATGGTCAGGCCGATCAAAGATTCTACAGGCTTTTCCACCAATGCGTTCAAAAGAACGCCTGAGAGTGCCAGGATAAATATAAACGGGACTGCGGGATATCCCCATGTCTTGTATGGTCGCGGCAGATCCGGAGATTTTTTCCTGAGTGTAAAGACCGCTCCTGCAGCTATGACCCAGAACAACACACCGATAAACATGGCATAAGTGAACAGCTGTTCAAACGTCCCAGTCAAAGCCAGAATACACGACCAGATCGCCTGGATGAGAATAGCAAAAGCGGGTGTCTGAAAACGCGGGTGCAGGCGTCCCACTCGATGGAAAAAAAGCCTGTCTTTGGCCATGGCATAGTAAACACGCGCCCCTGCAAAAATGGCGCCATTCATCGCTCCCAACACAGATAAAATCACAACAATAGAAACAAGATCCGCAGCCTTAGTTCCAAACAGTGCTGTCGCCGATTTTTCTGCTACACGGACAACACCTGTCATCTCCTGTATGGGAAGGGCATAAAAATAGACAAGGTTTATGAGGATATAGAGGAAAGTGATGCCAACTGTGCCAATGAGCAAAGCCAAAGGAAGATTTCTTTGGGGCTTTTTTATCTCACCGGCGACATAATTGATGTTGTTCCAGCCATCAAAAGCCCAAGAGACTGCAATAAGGGCTACACCAAAACCCATGAGGATGTGCGTAAGGCTCAGACTTGATGGATTCAGCGAAAAGTCTATGGGATTCCCCATTCCAAGAGCAAATCCGAACGCAATGATGCCTAACATGGTCACGATCTTTATCACCGTAAAAACATTCTGAATCGTCTTGCCTAAGACGACACCAACACAATTAAACAAAGAGAAGATGAGTATGATCAAGACTGCGACAATTTGACCCGCAGAAACAGAATAAGGAAAACTTTTACCGAATACCATGAAAGTCGTTCTGAATAATTCCCTCTGGGTTGAGAGGGACGGAAAAAAGTAGCCGAAATATACAGCAAAGGCGACTCCCAAGGCGGCGATGGATCCTGTCATGTTGACCAGGAAAAGCTTCCAGCCAAAAAGAAAGCCAAAGAGAGGGCCGTAGGCCTCTCTGAGATAGACATACTGGCCCCCTGCATCGGGCATGGAAGCACCCAATTCTGCATAAGTAAGAGCCCCGGCAAGGATCAACAAACTGCCGATTAGCCAGGCGAGCAATATCAAGCCGGCCGAGGGGATAGACTTAGCCATAATTCCTGTTGTGAGGAATATTCCCGACCCGATCACGATGCCCATCATCATCATCGTCGAGTCAAACAGGCCCAGCTGTCTAAGAAGTTTAGGCGAAGGTTCAGGAGTAGAACTAGGATGTTTCATGATATCCGAAACTTTAAATCAAGGCTGGCCGAGCTTCCTGTATTCTTTAATTTTCAACTCGTCCGTTGTCGTTTGTGTACGACTTCCAGTAGTCCTGGTGCTCACTTTATGTGCGGGAATTCCCGCTCCTACTGCTCCTAAGGTGGATACTTTGAGGAATACACGACGATGCATAGACTTTTTTACGCTCATTATCTCTCTTCTTGAATCCACCTCTATTCTAACCATTCACAAAAAAAGAAAACAACAATATTTTTGATTATTCTCTTCTTTATTGTGCGTATCATTATTCGATTCCACTCTTACTCATACAATAAAAAGAGAGTCATATTGGCAAAAACATAGGACAGAAAAAATTGAGTGTTAAATAAATAGAGAAAACAGAAAGTTACTGAATTACCGTCGTTTTATGCACCATTTAGACTGAGCGAGATGACCTAGTCTTTAAATCAATACTCCCAATCCCAGCGTCGATCTGAATTGAAATTGAGACATCTGACTCGCCGAAGGCATTGTTTTTGTAAACACCATTCTTTTTGTACAGACCATGAGCATTCACAGAGCCGATCCCTCCATTGACATGAACTCTCACTCCAATGTCCTCTGGGAGGTAGATCGTGGCGCTTCCAATGCCACAATCAATGTCCACATCCAAATCCTGATCTCTTTCACCGGATAAATCCAGCTTCAGTTCACCAACACCTCCATCAATATCCAGCGCGGTCAATCGAATGTCCCTCAGGTCGAGGATCCCCTGACCTGCTCCCATATCGATCTTCAAATCGACGGAGATGGAATCGCTGAGACTGATATCCCATCTGTTTTTAGTATCCCCCACTGGTATGCCTTCGGTGTTCCCCTGCCGGATCTTCAACATCCCCTGTCCTCTAGAAGTTTCGTAATCGATCGTGGGCTTCCATTTATTCACATTGTAAGTAAAAGTGGCCTCCATGAGTTCTCGAGCTCCTCCATGCACTTCCAACTCCCCTGCACCCATATCCAATTCCACAATGGCACTCTCCTCACTACTGAGCTCGATGGTATATGTTTCGACTTCAGTATCTCCGACACCGACACAGGCCGTGGAAACAAAACTAAATAACAAAATCAATATGAAGATTAAAATCTGTTTCATCCACATAACTGTTCTCCTCTTTATATTACATACGTGAAATTAAGCAAAGAAGTTCGTTTCACTGAAAAATATCAAAGGGATTCAGATAGAAAAAGTTAAGGTTTTTGCTTTAAATATACAAGAGCTGCTTCTGCAAGAAATGAAAAAATGAGGCGGTTCTTATTCTCTATCCATCCCCTTATCATTCTGATATCAAGGAAGATGAACCGCCCCCGAAGGATTCTCTAGATTCAGTCGATGTCTTCTCTCTGGAAGACGACTTTCCCTCCGACGATTGTGTAGTCTGCTTTGGAGGACATGATCTCCTCAGGAGGAATTGTCATTAGATCATTATTGAAAATCACCATATCCCCTAGGAAGCCAACCTTGATCTTCCCTTTGCGGTCCTCCATAAACTCCGCATAAGAAGCACCCAAGGTGTAGAGCTCTATCGCTTTTTCCATGCTGAGTTTTTGATCGGGAAACCATCCCTCGCCTTCCTCTCCTTCTCGGTCCTTTCTTGTGACCGCTCCATAAAGCCCTTCCAAGGGATCGATGGGTTCTACAGGCCAATCCGTACCGAATGCGATATTCACTCCAGCATCAAGCAATCGCTGCCACGCATACGCACCCTTGCAGCGTTCGAGGCCAATCCTTTTTTCAGCAAACCGTTTATCCGTGATACAGTGGGTGGGCTGCATGGAAGCAATAACTCTAAGCTCAGCAAATCTTGGTATGTCATCCGATATCAGAATCTGGGCGTGCTCGCTCCGATGCCGGTGATCTCTTCGCCCGTTGACCTCCATCGCCTTCTCAACCGCATTAAGGACCCAATTGTTTCCTTTTGTTCCGATGGCATGTGTTCCCGTCTGAAAGCCCATGGCATCTGCCGCAACAATGAGTTCTTCAAATTTTTCATAAGGCATCATGGGCAATCCGCTAGTGCTAGGATCATCTTCAAAGGGTTCGAACATCAGGGCAGTCCCCGAACCCAATGTCCCATCTATAAACACCTTGAGATACCCAAACCGGATCCAGTTATCCTCGGGAGGATACTCTTTGCGAAGCTCATCCAGTTTTTTTAATTTTTCCTCTACATTATCGTGAGGGATGGCCATGTTGAAAGTCACGCGGCAGGTGAGATTGCCTTCGTCCATGAATCTCTGAAACCGTTTATATTCTCCGTTAAGCTGTTGTATGCTTGTAACACCTTTCCGCCTTGCTTCATCGAGGGCTAACTCCAAAGCCTCATCCAATCTTTTTTCTGTTTCCTCCGGTGTGCGCTGGACAGTACTCCTCACTTTTAAAAGGCGTGTAGCGCCTTCTTTTAGGATCCCGGTTGGTTCTCCTGTAACAGGGTCCTTGACGACCGTTCCATTGGGAGGGCTTTGTGTATCCTTAGTGATGCCAGACATCTTGAGTGCATAGCTGTTGACCCAGGAGGAATGACCATCTGCCCGGCTCAAAATCACAGGATTATTGGGAGTGACAGCATCCAGGATCTCTTTCGTCGGCCATTTTTTGTCTGGGAAGGTCTCGTGCTCCCAGCCCCTTCCTCTGATCAGTTCGCCCGGTTTGGCATGCTTCACTTTCTCCGCCACCATCTGCTGGATCGTTTGAACATCGTGAACATAACGAAAGTCCAGTTGCATCATTGACTGCCCGCCCCCCATAAAATGGATGTGTGCATCATTCAAACCTGGTATGACCAAGCGGCCTTTGGCATCGATCACAATGGTCGTCCCTTCTTCGATATACTGATCGACCTTGTCATTGGTCGTGACTGCAATGATAAATTCATCTTTCACAGCTAGAGCTTCAGCTCTAGGGTTGTCTGTATCGATGGTGATGATGTCTGCATTTTTGACAACGAGGTCCGCTGGAGGACCTTTGTAAATCTTCCCGCATCCCCCGCAAAATATTATCAGACAAGAACAGATAAAGATCATTGATAGTTTTTTCATTTTTGATACAGTCCTCCTTCTGAAAAAATGGGTTGTACAATGAAGAAATCTGGGGAGCATACTCTCAATCATCATATCTAAAAAAAATCTTTTTTCAACGGATATTTTGTTTTTGCCCTTTGTTCTTTAGCCTTTCTTTAAAATTGAACCCATAAATTTTCATGTATTCGTTCATTCCTACCGTAAAAAAGACAACGGCGATCAAACGCTGAAGCCCCATAATCCCTTGATATCCTGTGTAATCTACGAAAAAGAGAACGACACAGGCGACCAGTAGAATAGCCCCAAGAATTTTTTGACCAATCCTGCCCCATCCCCAGCTTGAGTATTTTGATAGAAGCAGACCGATCCAAACACCCACCCAACCAATAGTGACACCAGCAAGAACATCTAAAGGCCAATGCACACCTACAACAACTCGGGAAAGGGCAATCAGAGAGGCAAGCACGATCAACAGCCATCGCAACCATGTTCTGGATATGGTGAACACAAAAGCGCCGGCCAGCATGAAGATCATGGCGGCATGCCCGGAAGGGAATGCATGTTGTCCCCAATCAGGACCGATCAAATGGAAAACATCTGAGGACAAAATCTGAGGGGGTCTTGCCACATCCACTACTCTTTTGATTCCCTGGCCGAATATGGTGAACAATATCGCTGCCAGGAGAACAGCCCAAATGAGCTGAGGCTTTCTTTTTATCCATGGGAGAAGAATGATGAATGACACCAATCCATCGGCAAAAATCGTGAGCACTACCCAAAACATATCGCCAGTGTATTTTGAGAAGCTATTTATCTTAAGAAATAGCGTTAGATTGGAATCGGAGAGATATATAACAGTGGATAAGGCTATGGCGAAGAGGGGCAAGCCCCAGACCCAAAAATGCCGAGCCTGTACTGTGGTCTTTCGCTCTCCCAGATCAGCCGGCAAGTTACCTTCTATCCAACGCCATGCCGTAAAAGATTGGCACCGGCGCAATTCAAAATGTCTTCACAGGCGAAATGTGCTGTGGATCAATCAAATACGCTTTCTATTTTTTGGTAGGCGGTGTGGACTTTCTCCACCGCATTTTTTATCAAATCCTTATCATCCTGTTCAACGGCCTCAGACAAACTATCGAGGTGTGTCTCTAATTCTTGAATAGAAATGTCGAACTGCTCCTGCTTCTCTCGAAGGCGCTCGGGCAACTGGACATCCTTCAAAGGCAGCAATTTCTCGTGCATTGCTGTCACAGCCAATCGTATGTTGTCGAGCTCATAGTTAGGCATGTAATAGTGGTAGAGTTTATACATCTCTTGATGAAAAGCCTCTAGCTCTGGAACCATAGGACGGATGATGCGGACTAGCTGTTCAAAGGCAGAATGAAAAGCCTCGACTTGAGTAAGCATGTCATCCTGACTGTTTTCATCCACGGCCTGGTGCAATGCCTGAAGAGAGTTTTTAAGATTATTCTTTCCCAAGTCCCAATCAGGTTTTTTGTCGCGTAAAATCCCGGGCAACTCTGCTTCATCCAGTTGTTGAGTTAGGGAATCCGCTTCCGGGAGTAATTCCTTGATCAGCGCATAATCCTTTTCTGGATATGCATCATGCCAGAGTGGGTATACAACTCCGTGTAAATCATGTAATTCAGAAACTTCGGCAGCCAACTCTCCTTCGTACATTTCAGGCTTGACTTCATCTGCTTGGACAGATTCCTCCTGTTGACACGAGAAAAGCAGAAAAACACATGTTATTCCTAAGAATAGTATCAATGCATTTCTTCCGAATTTCATGTTACCTCCATAAGGACATTTGATTCGCATTTAAACATTTTGTTTGTCTCCTCAAGAAGACAACGCCTTATAGCACAGAAAAACAGGAGTTGTCAAAAATCACAAACGCAGACAGTCTTAGTTATCCTGAATTATTCAGATTATTTATCGAACTGAATGAATTCGATTGGAACTCCGTTATCCACAATAAATGCGACAGTGACTCCTTCGGAGGGGCTATTCGGTTCGATGAGGATCTCTTTGCCTTGGAGTTCAGCAGTGAGGTCTTCGACTTCGAAAGCCACATGGGGGACTGTCTTAACTAGCTCGGGCACAGGACTATCAGGCTCAAAACGCATCCATTCCACACCATAAGGGCTTGTCTCAAAACCCGAGACATACATTTTGTACTCTTCCAGGCAGGTCTCCCCTTCCCTTTTAATATCGGTAGGAATACCTAGATGATGATACCTTCTCATGATAGATTACTCGCTTTTTTCAGGGATTTCAAAAACCTTCCCGGTCCCCATGGGTATATAATTTTCGCCAAAGGCCTCTTTGAACATTCCAATAGCATTATCACCCGTGCAATGAGTCGCACCACATTTTACAACACCCATTTCCTTGAAGCTCAGGATGATTTTTTGCACCGTTTTGTCCGGTGTTCCTCCAAGGTGGAAGCCACCGAATACTAGGTAGATCGGTTTATCCATAATTTCCTTGGCCCGTTTGAGAATATTCACAATCCCCTGATGGGAACACCCGGTAACGATCACAAGCCCTTTCTGAGTGTTGATGATCAGGGACTGTTCCTTAATCCGCACTCCCATTTCACCCGTGAGGAATACATTATCACAGATTTCTACAGGCTCAACCACATTCTCCACATGTGCATTAAACATTTCTACTTTTCGCACAAACTCATAAGGGAAAGAAACAGGCAGATACACAGAAACATTGGGATTTATTTTGAGCACATCGGTGAGTCCTCCTGTATGGTCTCCATGGTCATGGCTTATGACGATCTGCTCCACTTTCTTTAAATCGACGTTCATCTGTTCCACATTGTGCATCAAGATATTTGGCTGAGTTCCCGTGTCGAAAAGAATCGTCTTTTCTGTGCCCTCAATAAGACAAGAAAATCCCCAATCCGACTTGGTTCCTTCTTTGTAGAGATAGTTATCATAAAGAATTGTGAATTTTACTGGTTGTTTTATGCCTTCTTTGGCTTTGGGAGCGTCACTTGCAATCATAATCAAACTGAAAATAATTATTATAATCTCGAGACAGCTGAATTTTTTTAAAAAACTCATTCGTTCTTCTCCAGTCTTTTCAGTATTTCTTTTGCGTTATTGTTTTCAGGATTGAGTTCGATCGATTTTCTATAGTACTTGATGGCCAGTTCATTCTCTCCCTTTGTCACATACGCTTCTGCAAGGCTGTCATAGACGTTCCACGACTCTGGAAAAGCATCAATGTTCAGCTTAAAGATCTCTATCGCTTCGTCGATCTTTCCGCTGCCCATCAGCTTGTAAGCGAGGGCATTGAAATCATTCTCACCAAAGTAATATTTCGCCGCTTTTTCCGCTTTCATCGTGTGATAGTTCCTAATAGCTGCCTCGATTCCCGATTCTTCTATAGCCTGTTCCATCGCCTGGGCAGCAGACTCAAAAAGCTGCATCCAGAAGGCTTCGATGTTTCTTGCTTGAAAGCGTAAGAGCTCCGCGTCGGTATGTCCTAAATCCTTGAGGTAATAATACCTTTCTTCAAGGGGGAAGCGTTTCTGTACCTCCTTATATTCGAGTCCCTCAGCTTTAGCAGCCAGAACTCCATCCCAAAGATTCACGATGTAATCCCGCCACATCGCCAGTCGCTCCCGGCTCCAAAGATGCTGATGGCCTGGAATGACTTGCTTCACCTCATCCTGTCCATCCAATACTGTATTGAGAACCTCTATCCATCTCGGAATATCCAAGTTAGGTTGACCGGCAAACAGCGGAAGCCAATTTCCATCCAGAAAAAGATCACCTGTAAGTAAAAGTCCCTCCTCAGGAATGTGAATAAGGATGTCAGAACCAGAATGGGCCCTCCCAAAAAAATACATTTTTAATGTCATATCCCCAAGATCAAGAGTCAATCGATCGCTAAAAGTGATATCGGGAAGATCAAAATCGAATCCCCCTGAATAATCCGAAATGGCCTGGTTCAAAAGGGCTATATTAGCGCTGATGTTTTTGAATTCTTCGGAGCTGGTGTCAAGTCCTTCGAGTCTTTGTTTCTGCCTTCCCACATTCCGCTTAAAGCTTTCAACACGCCGGGGAAGATTGTCTCTATCTCTTTGCATCCCAGCGATGCAGTTTTCATGACCTACAATGACCGTATCGGCAAACACTTGGTTGCCAAAGGTGTGGTCCCAGTGGTAATGCGTGTTAATGACATAGGCAAAGTCTTCCTGGCCAAACTCTTTCTCGATCAAATGCCGCATCTTTTTCATGGTCCCCGGGATCCCCGTTGTGTCCACAACGACTAAACCTTTTTTTGTGGCAATTGCAACCACATTGTTCTCCATGAAAGTTTCGCTCAATATGATGACTCGCGGATTTATTTTTTTGACCTGGATTGGGATATCATCCGTTGACATCACCCACATAGGAAAAATGATCAAAACTAGGGACAAGCCGATTAAAAGTGATTTGTGAATCTTCATAGAATTCCCTCCCTCTTTCATGTTATTGAATTTTAACTTTTAAAAGAACAACATCCGAACGCCCTTCTCCGGAAGATTCCGTATGACCTGTTAAGATACAATGGCCATCTTTTTTCATCACCCCTCGAATCTTCACTCTAACAGAGACTCCAATATGATAGTGAGAAAATCAACCTCGTTCCATTCATTTGAAGTCAGGTCATCAGCCATTCGAACTATCACAAGGTCTTTTGAGGGGATCACAAAGATCTCTTGCGTAAACAATCCCCTGGCAAAGAACGTGTCGTCAGGAATCAGGGAGCCATCGTATCCACCCAACGAAGGCCGCAGCCACCATAGATAACCATAATTATTCACATTCTCCGAGACTGGTTGAACAGACTGATAAATCCAATTTCCGGGCACAATCTGCCTGTCCTCCCATTCGCCTCCCTTTGAATACAGGTAGCCGAATTTGGCGTATTCTCTAACTGTGGCCTCGATCCCCCAGCCTCCGATGGTTTGACCTACAGGATCATTTTCCCAGATAATTTGGGGAATCCCAATGGGAGAAAAGAGATGCTCCAAGCCGAATTGAAAGGCCGATATCCCCAAGACTCTGTTGAAGAGTCCAGATAGGAGCATGGGATCACCGCTAGAATAATTCCAGACAGTTCCCGGGTCATGAATGATAGGTTTACTTAAGACATACTGGGCATAATTGTCCTGAAGGGCCATCAGAACAACATCATTGGCGATAAGATTATTCAAATCGTCTTCGTTCCACTCTAATCCTGAAGTCATTGTCAACAAGTTCTCTATTGTGATCTTCCGCTTCGATCCTGAAGATGAAAGATCCCCGGGCAAATAGCTGCGCACTCGCATGCCTTTCTTCTGATTCAGTTCCGGATAGTAATGAGAGATCGGCTCATCCACACTCTCGAATATTCTTTGATCGATCCCGATCCCGATCAGGGCGCTCATGAAACTTTTGGCTACAGAATAACTGGGATGTCGGGAGTAGAGATCAAAATTGCCGAAATAGGCTTCTCCGACAATATATCCCCTCCGGATAATGACCAATCCTCGCGTGTAAACATCCGGATTCGCCGCATAATCATAGGCTCTCAAAAGGAGATCTGAATCCATGCCGACTTCTTCGGGAAGACAGCTTTTCCAGCCATATGTCGGCCAATATTTTCCTTGATACAATCCTTTTTTTAGGAATATATCTCTGTCGTTTATATCTATGGCATTTGCAGAAATAAACAATACCGAAAGGAAAAGGATAACAGCCAATGATTTTATGGTGTGTTTCACTTAATTTTCTTTTGTCTCAGATTTTGTATCGAGATTGCATCTACCCAGTATATATCCCTGTTTCCGCTTTTTCTACTGGTAAAAAAGAGATGTTCTCCGTTAGGAGAAAACATGGGGCAGTACTCTGTTTCAAAAGAATTAAACGTCTCTTTCATGTGCTCTGCATTGGACCATGATCCATCTTTTTTGTGAATGATGTAAATATTATGCTGCGGGAGAAAAGTCTCCAGGCGCTCCAGCTCAAAAACACTTTCCTCGATCTTTTCCAACACCTCCTCTCGGGAAAGAAAATGAGCCGTGGCGTGATTGACTTTCTCAGGATCTCGATCGAGAATCACGACATGTGCATCCGATTTTAAACTGAGGGAGAGCTTATTGAGCAATTCCACAGGATTGGCAAGATCATGAAAGGCGTTCACTATAAAAACCATGTCCAGATCTTTGGGCAAGAGCGGATCTTCCACATCCCCAAGAACAGTCTCTATATTGGTGATGCCTTCTCTCTTACAGCGGTCTCTGAGATATCTGAGAGCACTTCTCGAAATGTCATTCGCATAGATCTTTCCAGATTCCCCTACTCTTTGCGACAGCTTGAAGGTGAAATACCCGTGTCCCGCCCCAACTTCACCTATGATCATGCCCGGCTTGACTCCCACAAGATCCATGACTTTATCAGGTTTATGCCATTCATCCCTGACATCATCTGCACTGAGCGGAATAAGACACAGGCTCATACAAAACAGGATCAAAAAGTATTTGTGATATCTCGACATAAATTCCTTTCCTTATTCGTTCATTCTTTATGGTTCATTGAGCCTGAATTATTCATAATAAATGTCGATACTTATTACAACTGAAGCAATTTCAATAA
>CAZXJE010000069.1:0-14102 GCA_964640835.1 uncultured Eubacteriales bacterium | reverse complement strand
ATGCAGCATTCGATGCGGAAACCAAATACGATCTTCGCATCAAAGCAGGAAGCGATGACCTCCCGGGATGTCGGTGCGGCGAAGTCCTGCAGGGCAAAGCTTCCCCGCCCGAATGCCCTCTTTTTGCAAAAACATGCAATCCGGATTCGCCCTACGGGCCGTGCATGGTGTCATTTGAAGGTGCCTGCCTCGCTTATTATAAATACGCCCGGCGTTAGATAAATAAAAGTATTTAGAGATAGTTTGAGTGACATCGAAAGATTTAGCCTTCTCGAATCGTTCTTCGAGGGAAGCCGACGGAGTCGGCCCCGAGGACTGTGTGAGCACATGATAATTGGACGAGTGATGGAGAGTATAGCTGATAAACTTCTTGACATGAATTTGGGTAAACGTGCGGAGTTCAGCAGGGCCGAGAAGACGATGAGGGAATGGCGTTAAAAATCTTTCTGGAGCGAAAAAATCTCTAAATAGTTTAACGGAAGTTCCCCGATTCGGAATGGTTGAAACACGAAGGAGACGAGTGATGGATAAAGTAAGCTTAGAACTGGGCAGTGGTGGCAAGTTGATGAGAGATTTCATCGACGAACACATCGTCAAGAATTTTGCGAACCCATTCCTGGACGAGCTTTTGGATTCGGCGCACCTGCCGCAAAAGATCGCCTTCACAACGGACAGTTATGTTGTCGATCCCATTTTCTTCCCCGGCGGAGACATCGGCACTCTCTGCGTATACGGCACAGTGAACGACCTGGTGGTTTCAGGAGCAGTACCCCGCTATTTGTCCCTCTCTCTCATTTTAGAAGAGGGATTACCTGTCAGTGATTTGGAAAAAATTCTGAAGTCCATAAAAAAGTCCGCAAAAAAGGCCGGAGTTGTCATAGCCACTGGGGATACAAAAGTTGTTCGCCGCGGCCAGGGCGATAAAATATACATCAACACGTCGGGAGTCGGACCTCTCGTAGCTCGACCATCCACAAAAACCATTAAGCCTGGGGATAAGATCATTCTGACAGGCACACTGGGAGAACACAGCCTGGCTGTAATGCTGGCCCGGGGAGAGTTTGGGCTCGAAGCTAAAGTCAAATCCGATTGTGCCCCCCTCAATTTTCTCCTGCCATTCTGGAACAAAGGCGCTAAGTGGATGAGGGATATCACTCGGGGCGGGTTGGCTACAGTGCTTTCCGAACTGGCTGAACGGCTCCCCTACTCCATCATCGTCGATGAAGAAAGAATCCCTCTGTCGCGTGCCATAAGAGGTGCAACCGAACTCTTGGGAATCGATCCACTTTATCTCGCCTGTGAAGGCAGAGCCGTGCTTGTTGTTCCCCAAAGAAAGAGCGACGATCTGCTGGCGGAAATCAGAAAAGATCCCCTTGGTAAAAAAGCAGATATCATCGGCGAGGTTGAGAATAAAATCGGCAAACCGGGAGAACTACTTCTCTCGACACTCACCGGGGGTTTGCGGCTCATGGAACCGCTGACTTCAGAGCTTCTCCCTCGAATATGCTGAGTATTTAATCCTTATTCAAACTGGAATATTTCTAAATCTCCGACAAATAGATTCCGATCTTCTTTCGGACTTTCTGCGTAATAATCATTGATAAATTCGACACTGATTTTGTATTGGCCGCTTTCTATTTCTTTTTTGAAACTATACTGTTCCCAATCTTCAGACGAAATCCATTCCCCTCCGATCATATCATCATTTATCCAGACGAGCATATAAGGCCATTCATTTTTTGCCTGTTGCCCTTTAGCCGCTATTTTGAATACAATAGTTCCGCTTGGCAGTTGGACTTCTTTCCAGCATTTTCCTTTCATGTGCAGGTCTCCACCCTGTTCCCCTTCCCAATCCGATTGAGAGTGTCGTAAGACAAGGCTTTCGCTCCCAGCCTCCTTTTCAGGTACTGAAAAAGAATCATCAAAAAACATCAATGTCCCTACCCCGATTCCCAATTCACGCGAATCAGAAGTGCCCAGCATTTCCGATGGCCTCCATGTTCTGTTGACTTCAAACAATAAAAGGATATTCTCTCTGATCGCATGAGACAGGTCATATCGGTACTCATGCCATAAGCTATCTTTCAGTATAATGTCATCCAACAGTATTTTCCCCTTAAATTGGCTTCCTAAAATAAATATCTTTACCTCTACAGGATTTCTTTTAATGTCCGGATGAGAAGCGATTAAGGGTATAACCAAGTGGGGCTTTTTCACTTTGACTGAAAAACCGGCTTTTTCTTCTGTCCATTTGAACTCTTGTTCACCCATTTTCTCGACTTGATAAGAACCAAACTCTTGAACGAGCTCGAACTTCTCGGTTCTACTCTGGAGAGATAGTTCGTGGAAAGAATTCCAGGTAAACATGACGGCGAACATCAATATGAATAGACATGCAGTGATTATCTGGAACCTCTTTATATTTCCGGATGTATCCTTTTCAGGAGAGAATGAAAACAACATGCCCACAAATAGCCAGAAAGTTAACAGAATCTCAAAACTCAGCGTATGCGCGCCAAAAAGGAAAATAACGAACATTGCCATTATTCCAGAGGAAATGCCGGCATTCAAATAGAAAAATCCCGATTCCCGTTTTTGTTTGAAATTGGATCTATATATCTGTTTGAGAATACCATAAAATATCCAGAAGAAAAAAAACAATCCGATCAATCCCAACTCTGATGCAATCTGTAAATAAAAATTACCTGAAGAGTCAACAACCACATCATGAGAAGATGTGTTTTGATAAAAGGAGAAAGGCGCAATGCGGACTATGTTATATTTCCTATAGAAATTCGGTAATTCACACGTGAACGATCCGACTCCCACACCACTCAAAGGAAAGTCTTTTATCATGTGAAGCGCAGAAGGCCACAGCAGCTGCCGGCCGGGCAAGATTTCATCTTTCCAATTTGATTGGAATATAACTCCAATATTTTTCGTGAGCCTTTTGTACAGGGTCCCCCTTTTAGACACATTGATCCAATAGGCAAAGAATACCAATATAACGACCGAAAATAAGACAAACACCAAACGCTTTTTCACTATCGGGAGTTTATCTTTTTGTAAATCAGTAACCGGAATCAAAGCGAAGAGAATAAAAAAACCTGTAGCTAATATCAATCCAAAAAATCCACTCCTGGAACCCACATGCGGCATCAAAAAAACACCACTCAAAGTGGCAAGGACCATTACCCACATCAAGCTCCTTTTAATGGAAAATATTAAGCCAAAGAACACAGGGATTGTCATCACAATGTAGACACCGAGAGCATTCGCGTCTGCAAAGAGTGCGTTGGCTCTATCGAGATTTATAAAAAAACTTGTGTTTCCCAGTTCTATGTCTTTAAATGCTTGATAAAATCCAAACATAAAAGAGAGAACAGTCGAAATTGCAAGACAGAACACTGCTTTTTGAATTGTGTTCTTTGTTTTTAAGACGCTAACGAGTATTATAAACCAGATAAATCCAGCTAAATAATTCAAAGAATCGAACAGCACCCTCCGGATAGCTTCTCCCGAACTCACATTCAAGACATTCACGGCAAACTCTTGAATGGAAGTCATGAATATGGGGAAAAAGTTTGTATATCGCCACAGAGTTATCAGAGCTGAGAACATAATGACGATTGAGGCCCCAAGAATGGGTAAGAAAAGTGGATTGATTAGCTTCATTTCACCGGGACGTCTGACCTGATGAATCAAAAATCCTAACACATAGGCATAAAATACAAAGAAAAGAGGATTAAATCCCCCAAATCCGAAAAAATAAGGCAGACTGCTGCTCACAGGAATTAAAAATAGAAGCAAAAACGTGCCTGCTCTGAGAGAAAGAGTGGTGCACACCACAATAATAAGAACGATAGGGATAAGCACGAATTGAAAAGAAAAAATACGGGGGACGTACTTATAATAAAGAAGAAAATAAGCCAGCACATAGACAATAGTCCCTATCATCAATGCGATGCGTTTTCTAAGAAACGATCTCTCTGATGGAATAGGCTTGAATTCAGACATCACACATAAAATATCTTGGTATTCTCACGCTGTCAATCCGATCAATAAAATTAATACATCCCCGATTACATCTATTTATAGTGCAAGATTTAAAATTATGGTTGGAAGCGTTGAAATGGATGAGACGTAATAACTCATCAAAGTTAATGAGGGCCAGTGATCATCAGTGATTTGATGTAAAGATTCCTGTCTTTGCGAGTTTCTCTATCATACAGATCATTATCAAAAATGATGTGGAGCCTAGCTGACTTGTCATTATCAATAGAAAAGCTCAATGGAAAATCCTGGAAAGTGTTCAAAGTGTTGAAATTGCCAATCTCTGATTCTCCAACTTGAACTCTAACATGAGGGAACTCACCAGCTAACTCCGTCCCCTTACAGTGAATGTAAAGACGATATTTGCCTTTTGGAAAAGATACAGGATCGGAAACCATGATTCCATTGGTATACAATATTACAGATTCTCCATCAGGATCTATCGTGACATTGCCATCGTTAAAGTTGAATATATTCAGCGCAGGAATCCTGTATTTAAAATAGAATTTTCCCCAAGCGTTTAGAAATTTTGCCTCCTTTGTAACGGTGAATTCCTCTAGCAAAATTCCCTCAAGCTCACCGCCAATATCAGACACCTCGTTGTGTCCCTGCAATACCCATACACCGCTTCCTGAAAAGTTTGCAGTTGTATCCGAAGAAGCGATTTTCTTCAACTCGTCTTCTGTAAGGCGGACAAAATTGGCGGGATAATTCAATTGGTTGAAATAATATTTATAGTACCATTCTTTTTGATGGCTTATCGGAAAATCGCCTGGGTTATTTCTGGCTACAAATGTAGCCACCTCCCGCCACTGCTGTTTGAATGCATGTGTGTAGTAGTGTTTATCGTGTAACAAATCTATTCCTGAAATTACAAGTATGACTATCAGTAAAAAGTTTCTCAGAAAATCGAATTTGACTGATTCGATGCCCATGGCTATGGCGAGGAGTATTGCAGGCAGTGTGATTATCGTGTATCTCTCATGTAATATCGGATATCTAACTAGGGAAAAAAAATAGGGGATCATATATGACACAACGATCCAAATGAGGACCACCATAAAACTCAGGCTTAAATTATTCGGCTGGATCTTTTTTCCTGGTTTGGAAGAAAAAAATCTGATCAGCGGTTTTAAAAAGAAAAAAAGAATCATCAGGAGAAATAAATAGGTTAAAATCCTTTGCCGCCCAAAATAAACACTAAAAAAGTCAGCAAAAAAGTGACTGTCAGGCTTTCCGATCCATAATCTTTTAAAACGCCGGAATTTTAAAAATACCGGAATCCAATGAACATAGAGAAGAAAGATAACCGCGTAAGATAACACAAAATGTGCGCCCAATTTTTGCTTGTTTTCTCTTTTCCCCATCACCCAAAAAACACACACGGTTAAACCCTGGGCAGCCAGAACGGCAAATCCATAATAATGAGTGTAGATCAGGAAAAAAGTCGATATCACATAGAGAATACTGTTTCGGATTGAAGGATTTTTAGTATTTCTTATCAGAAAAATGTAGGATAAAACCGTAAATAAAAAGGCAAAACAGTATGACCTCGCCTCCTGTGAGTAATAGATGTGAAAATAATTCACTGCTGTCAACAGGCTCACAACAATTCCGACCCTTCTGTTACAGATTTCTCTCCCCAGGGCATACATAGCAATAATTCCAATAACGCCTCCCAGTGCAGAGAAAAGCCGTGCGGCAAAGTCATTATAGGCAATCAGCTTAGACCAATAGTGAATAGCGACATAATGAAAGGGAGGATGGAGTTCGATCCTTTTCACCCCATCCAAGACCTCAGCAAGGCTCAGTCCGGGATTGGATATATTCATCGTAATAATCTCATCCAGCCATAGGCTTTGAACTGTGAGACCCTTAAACCTTAAAAACGTTCCTATAGAGAGCACGAGAATGATTAAAATCCAGTGGTTTGTTAAAAACTTCGATGACCCAGCGATGGATTTAATCCCATTCAATCTCATGAGTACAAGGCTTCTCCTCTGTCAAATTCATTCAACTGTTCATCATCAAAGTCAAATGCAAATAACAATTATCTTATTTTTTCAACTGCGATATCATTGACTCAAGCTATCATGAAATACATTCTCTAAGATCGCTAAAGTTTTTTTTGCAGTCTCCCTTCTAGAAAACAATTTCGCCTGTTCGAGACCTCGCTGGCCGAAATTCTTACGCAAATCATCTTCATTATTCAATCTTAGAATGGCGTGCTCCAATTCCTCCGTTTGGGTTGGATCGATCAAGATCCCGGCATTTCCCACTAACTCGGGCAGGGCTGAAGTATTGGATGTAATGACCGGACATCCACAAGACATTGCTTCGAGCACTGGCAGGCCAAATCCCTCATAATAAGAAGGGTAAACAAACATGTGTGCTGCATTATAGAGAGAGGGCAGATCCTCATCCGGGACATAACCTAGAAGAATAACGTCCTTTTCCAGTTTCAGCTCTTCAATTTTCTCGAAAATGCTCTTATAGTACCAACCTTTGGGCCCACATAAAACCAATTTTTTATCGATCTGGATTTTCTTTTTCAAAGCACTAAATACAGAAATGAGTGTTGTGATGTTTTTTCTCGGCTCCAAAGTCCCTACATTTAATATGAAAGGATCAAAAAGACCATATTTCTCTCTGACTCTTCGAATCTGATTCTTATCATCAATGACCTGATATCTATCATCACAGGCTAAACGGACGACATGAACCTTTTCCTCCGGAACCTTTAAAAGCTCGACGATTTCCTCTTTTGAAAATTCAGATATGGTAAGAATGGCATTCGCCTTTTTCTTGATCATAGGGAGTAAAGTTCTCATATGAAATAGAAACAGCTTATCTACATTTTCAGGATATCTGATAAAACTCATATCCAAAAAAGTGACAACATTCGGACATCTAGAGAGTATGGGTGTTAGAAAGGATGGAGAAAACAAAATGTCAATTCTGTTTCTCTTGAGCTGTAGGGGTAGAATGACCTGCATCCAGAAGACCTCTTTCATCCCGTTTATAATGCGGAATAAGACATTCCTCTTCTGGTGAAGGTCTAATACACTCGGCCTTTTACTGGAAAAAAGAAATAAAAGGTATTCATTCCCTAAATCCTCTTCCCAAGTATTAACAATATTCCTCAGATAGACACCGGTTCCAGCGATATTTTTGTAATAAGCTGTGGCTTCTATCCCTATTCGCATATTCTTGCCCTTAAATCAGGAGTGATACACACGCTCATATACTTGAAGAGTTTTTTTCGCAGTTTTTTCCCAGGAAAAAACCTTGGCTCTCTCGATTCCCCAAAGAGAAAAAACTTTTCTCGAAGATCGATCTTCGAGCATCCACCTCATCTTTTCTCTCATGTCGCCTATATTCTTCGGATCAAACAACAATTCCTCCCGGTTGATAATCTCAGGAATTGAAGAGCTGCCCGATGCTACAACCGGAGTTCCGCAGGACAAGGCTTCTAAAACAGGCAAACCAAAACCTTCATAAAGTGATGGAAAGACAAAAAGCCCAGCTAATGAATACACAGCAGGAAGATCGTTTTCATCAATAAACCCAGGCATCAAGACATCTTCCGATATCTCTAATTCTCTGATCAATCTGAGCACATCTGTTACTGCGCCTCTTTTTATCAATTTTCTATTGACAGGAATGTTTCCGCCGAGCACCAGCTTGTTCTGGATTTTGTCTTCTTCTTTTAGTGATGTAAAGGCCCGAAGAAGATTTTCAACATTTTTCCTTATATCAAATCCCCCGACATAAAGAATAAACCTCCTTGGCAAATTGTATTTTCTCTTGCATGATTCCAATTGGTCAACATTCACTATAGGACGAAATGATTCATCAACCGCCAGGGGGATCACGCCGATCTTTTCCCGGGGAAGGCCAGTAAATTTGACAATCTCACCTTGTGAATATTGCGAATCTGTGATGAAAAAATCTGCCTTTTTTACAGTGTGAGCAGTATACGCATGGTACATCCGTCGAAAAAAACTACCTTTATAAACAGGTAACTGATACGGGGCCATATCATGAATGGTCACGATATTTTTGGTCCTTGGTGAAAATCCTGAAGCATAATACGGAATATGGCAGACATCGATTTTATGCTTTTTTAACCTTAGAGGTAGTCTTTGTTCCCTGAAAATCTCTTTTAAAAGTTCGTTAGGAAGGGGAAAAACAGAGCCATGGCTGGTCAACATATTAGCCGGCAAAAAGCTTAAAGCGGATTCATCTTTGTCGGACAAAAACAGGACATACTCGTTTTTTTTATCTATTCGGGCGAGTGACCTTATGAGCTGAGCCGTATAGATGCCTATTCCCACAGGAATATGTTTCAGGAAAAAACAGTTTATCCCAATTCTCATTGTTCTCTCATCACATTTCCGCTTTCCCCCAGATAATTCTTTTAAATAGATTCCAGTCTTCCTTTGGGAAGGCTCCAAGCAGTTTCAGTACTACAAAATACAAAACAGTCGCTAAAGTTACGAGTACAAAGAGGTTTGTATTTTTGAAGAAATAGAGGAACAATCCCATCAACATCCCTGAAATGACTGGCCGCCATAGGTATCTAGGTAATGGGACTTTTTGTAAGTGCTTCGCAATAAACAAAAAATAAAGGGTAAATCCAATGGCCTCTGTGGCTAATGTCGCTATGGCTGCACCTATGTAACTGTATCTCGGGATTAAAATAAAATTAAGGACAATGTCCACCACAGCATTTATCCCGGAGACTTTAGCAATGACCAGTTGTCTGTCGATCGAACCCAAAACATTCCCGAATAAATACGTTATAAACATCAAAGCTGCAACCCAAATGAGAATCCTGAGAGTGATAATAGACGGGATAAATCCTTCCCCGTAAATGAGTAAAATGATCTTTTCGGCGAGGATTGTGACGCCGACTGCTATGGGAAATCCGATCAAAATTAGATATTTGAGCGCCTTTTCAAAGGCCACCTTCAAAGTATCTTTAGATGATACATAATACCTGGAAATGATGGGAAAAAGCGCATTGATAAAAGCCACTGGAAATATCTGCAACGCAAAAATCATCTTGTAGGCCGCATTATACCACCCCACAGGAGCATCCCCCTTCATGACAGACAGCATGACCGTATCTACCTGGAAATAAATGATGACAAAAATATAGACCAATCCAAAAGGAAATGCCGCCTTTATAAGCTTTGTCCAAAATTTCCAATCCGTCTCAATGGTCGGTTTGACAATTTTCTTAACTGTCAAGAAAAAACTCACCAGCACATTTAAGACGCTGCCTGCCAAAAGGGCCAAAGCCACTTCCCGTAACCCGTATCCCAGAATCAACATCAGAATTCCAAATCCACACGCGACAATCCTTTCGAGAATAACAGTTGCCGATTCAAACTCCATCTTCTCATAGGCATTAAAAAGAGAATTGATCAATCTGGCAAAGGAGTTTAGAACAACCGATAAACCGATGACATACACAATAAAGGTAGTTTCTTCGGGGTAGGCCATCCCATTGATCACGACAAAAATCAATCCGACTACGCCAACCGAAAGAAAAAACTTAATCAGGATGATATTGCTCAAATATTTTTTCGCTTTCTCATTGTGTCTTGCGATTTCCCTGATCATCAATTCTCGCAATCCCAACTCCGAAAATACAACGAACAATCCACAGAATGAAAGAGCAAAAGAATATCTCCCGAGGCCCACATCTCCCAAATATTTTGCAATAAAGACAATAAGGACAAATGACAACAGCCTGCTGATCAGCTGTCCAGCCATAATGACCAATGTGTTCTTCGACAAGGTTCTCAGTGGAGTTGAGGCGCTATCATTTCCCATGATTTATTCTTTTACAGGATATAGCATTTTTTTTAAAGTATTTTAAGCAAGATTGTGTGGAACTCCACAAAATCAAGTCATAATAGACCAAACATTCTCAATGATGACGTTCACTGGGTGCACAGGGAAACAAAACAAAATTGATAAGATTGACAAATATAAAACCAAGTGTTAATAAATAAAAAACAAAAAAATCCTTTACACATACAAACATATTCATATAAATATTTAGGAGTTTCTATAAGACAGTCGAGAGGGAGACAAAATGGAAGCAAAGAATTTCGAACTCATCGATTACCTCAAAGTGATATGGGAAAGAAGATGGCTCATTATATCCGGAACATTTCTTTTGGTTGTTATCACGGGAATTACAAGTTTTCTCATGAAACCCGTTTACGAAATCGATACCATTCTCCAGCCCGGGATGTCAATCTTCCAGTCTAGTGATGGTGATTTTAAAAAATTCTCCGTAGAACCGCCCATCCAAATTGCAGATATCGTGAGGCACGGGTCTTATGATGTTTTGCTCGCAGCAGATCTCGAAACCGAAGAAAGTGAAATCCCGAATATTGAAGCGATAAATATCAGAGGAACTTACTTGATCCGAATCTGGCTCGAGGCAAGTGATATCGATTTCGGAAAGAAGATCTTAGACAATTTGACCATGTATCTAAAGGAAAACATGGATGCAAAAATCGATGTAGAGATCAACAATTTCGATACTTTGATCAAAACCAATGAAATTGAGAAAGAAGGTTCCAGCAAAGAAATCGACATATTAAAAACAAAGCTAAAAATTTTCGCACAGCGAGAGAAAAATATTCAGATGGAAATGGAATCTGTCAAGAACAAGATCCAGGAGCTGGAAAAAGAACAACTGAAAATTCTCAAAAATGAAAACAGGAGTGAAACGGAGAGCTTGGGGATGTTACTTTTCTCCAATGAAATTCAGCAGAGTTTGTATTACTACGACATACTAAACGAAAAGCTTAGCAAAGAGAGAAAAAGTGAAGCAGATATTCAATCGAGTATCCAGAAAGAATTATCCAACATCGCAAAGAAAGACACGATAATCGCCAATTTGAAAGAAAGAAAGGGTAATATCGAATATACAAAAGTGATCAAAACGCCGACACCCTCAACCTATCCCAAGTCCCCTAAAAAAAAGTTAAATATTATCTTGGCTTTCATTCTTGGAATGATGATCTTCACCATGGTCGCATTCTTCATAGATTATCTCGAAAAAAGCAAAAAATGATCTAGAGTCTATTTCTGCACCTAAGCTTGTTCATAGATTTCACGCGTTTTATTTGCGGTCATTTCCCACTTGAAACCTTTTGCCCTTTGTAATCCCTTCTCTTTCAGTTCTTCCTGCAACGAAGCATTCATGATAACCTGAAGTATCGCCCGGCCGATTGCTTCTTCGTCATCGGGATTCACCAGTATGGCAGACTCTCCGACAACTTCGGGAAGAGATGTCACATCTGAAGTTATGACCGGACAACCACACGCCATCGCCTCCAGTGGTGGGAATCCAAATCCCTCAAACACCGATGGATACACAAAGACCTCAGCTGCGCTATAGAGATAAGGCAGTTCCTCTTCAGGGATGTATCCCGTAAAAATAATATCTTTTCCATACTTGGAATTGTTGATATCTCTGATGACATTTTCTGCCAAATAATCTTTGTGGCCCCCGAGAACCAGATTGAACATCAAGGAATGGCTTTCTCTCAATTTTTCGAATATTTTAATGATTTTGGAGAGATTTTTCCTGATGTTAATCCGGCTGAGAGAAAGAATGTATTTGTGTGTGATGTTATACTTCTTCAAGATCCTCTCGGTTTTTTCCGAGCGCTCACTGGGCTGGAAAAGAGAAGAAACGGCATAGGGCGTCACAACGATTTTTTCAGGATCGATCCCACAGAGCCTTTCAATGTCGCTCCTCGAATAGTCAGAGCCTGTGATGATCTTATTTGCTTTCTTTGCATTCAGTGGAATTAAGATCTTGGACCGGTATCTCTCAAATACGCTAAAACTTCGAGGGATATGAAAAAATGCCAAGTCATGGATTGTCACGACCAATTTGCCTTTGTGTGCAAAGGGCGCGATGTACTGCACATGGAGTAGATCCAAAGAGTCATTGAAAGTCTGCTTTGCCAAAGAATAAGGGATGCGGATCAAAGGATTCTTGGATTTCATGATTCTCAGGTAAAAATTGTCAACATCCTTCAAGAATTCATAAAATGGATGCCCTGGGTCCGTTATGTAAAGGATATATTCATTGTGTTGGTCGACTTCGGTCAATCCGTGAATCAAACCTCTAATATAAGTGCAATTGCCCGTTCCGTCCCGTTCTGCCGCATGAGCGTCTATTCCGATTCTCATCTCTGATTCCTGTTGAGATTGTATCGATTGACCATCTTTATGAGTGTTCCTGAGCAACTTTTATTCCGGCCACATTTAGAGCGAGAAAGACCCATGTAAAAGGTATCCATAATCCATTTGTGGCCAAGTATGAGATAAAAAGAGCTACAACTCCCCCAAACAGAGCAAAATTAATAATCTGGAAATCTGAATCTAATGTTGGAATGTTCCTTATGTTAAACCTCACATATTTAACAAAGAGAAGTACAAATAAAAGCAGCCCAACCACACCTGTATCAGTGAGAAGGCTCACCGGAAGGCTGTACGTGTATTCAAGATTTACGAGAGAGGAAAGTCCCTTTTCAACCATTTCATCATACTCTTCGGTGCCCTCTTCGACTATCGGACTTCCGGGTCCATTCCCGAAAATCGGATTTTTCAAAAAAGATTTAATCGCATATTTTGAGGTTATAAAGCGCGTTGGAAATATTGAAGTTGAAGGGCTTGCCTCCACAGCCAATCGCTGTCTGATGATGGAATTTACAGAAGGAGAGAAGGAAAAAACCAATAAAATCATTAAGAGAGAGAGAAATGAGAGTTTATACAAAATGTCGAACTTTACGTTTTTTAGCTTCATGATATTCCTGACAATCACCAAAATGACTAACGCACACACGAATCCCACCCAACTTGCTCGCACAAAACTGAAAAAAAGTCCGGTTAAAGACAGAATCATTCCTCCGAGATAGAGCTTCCTCTTTTTAGAGGGATCGAAGGAATAGAGAATGAGACACAGAATCGCGAAGAACATGGCAATGGCCCCGTACCAGTCCGGCTCGAAAAGAGTTCCATATGGTCGTCCCCAAGGAGAATTCAAATATTCCTGCTGCATTATCCCGGAATGGCCGATGGAAAATCCCGTACCCAGATAAGTATTGCTCATTCCAGCTACAACCTGGTACAAGCCGTAAGCTATTTCTGCCAATCCGACAAACACCATCAGTTTGAAGACCTTGAGAAATAACTCTTTTGTGGTCACAAAATTGATTACAACATAATACAACAGAGCCAAGCTCAAGAGTAGAATGCTGATTTTCAAGCTTCTGTTCAGTGAAGTGGAATTCTTAAGAGCCAAAAAATTAATCCCTATATACATCCAGAGATAAATATCTAAAGGCGTTTTTTTCAACTGGATCTTCCGGGAACCAAATAAAATAAGTAAAACCACCAGAGCCACAGATGCAATAATTTGACTGGATCTAATTCGGGCTCCGTACAATTCGAACGAGAAAACATCGGCTTCGAAAAAAAGAGTGAGAATGATTAAATATATGGCGATTTCCTTCTTTAAAAGAAAAACTATCAGGCCTCCGAAAAATGCAACAGTTCCTGCTATAAGGAGGGGCTTAAGAGAAAGCAAGATCCCCAAAAATAGGGCAATACCGACAACAGCGAGAAATATGATTTTTTTATTAATGGTTAATTGCTCTCTATTACCATCGTCTATTAAAACATTCATTGTGTCTTTTTTGCCGTTTTCTCCTGAATCAGTCATTTTTCTACCCTGTAAGGATAGGAACTGTTTGAATTCCTCATGTAAAACAAACAGAGATAATTAAAACTTAACTGCCAATAAAATTCAATGATTTTATGACTAAAGAAAGACTATCCGACTGTGTGCTGAGAGCATTTCCATCTCCGTGATAATGGGATAAGTGACATCTTGATAGAAGTCAGTAGCACAAGATCGCATCCTTCCAAGTCCGGCGGTGGCGGGTAGGGGCTATTGGGGAAGACGGATGGGAAATGGCATTTCAAGGTCTTATCCAGTGGAGTTG
>CAZXJE010000068.1:11411-14187 GCA_964640835.1 uncultured Eubacteriales bacterium | reverse complement strand
TTGAAAGATTCAACCCAGCTGTCGAAGCGATAGAGAAAATAATCACAGAACCGAGGTTTATCGAAGTTCAGAGATTGGGGTCCTTTTCAGCCCGTTCATTGGATATAGATGTTGTCCTTGACCTTATGATTCATGATCTGGATATTATCATGTCACTCATCAAGGATGAGGTTAAGGTCATCAAGTCTTCAGGGATTCATGTTCTTTCCGATAAGATCGATATCGCCAACGCGCGGCTTGAATTTAGATCTGGATGCGTGGCCACTCTCACCGCCAGCCGTGTTCACCAGGGAAAGGTGAGAAAACTCAGGATTTTTGAGCCCACATCCTATTATTCTATTGATTACATTGACCAGGAAGTCAAGGTGTTCCCGTTAAATGGACGTCAGACGGACATCAAAACATTGAAGATCAAGAAGGAAGAGCCTCTGAAAAAAGAACTCCAGAATTTTTTCCGGTGCATCCGTGATGGTAAAATGCGGAAAGTCAGCGGAGAGGAAGGGCTCCGAGCTCTTAAACTGGCCTACAGCGTCCTAGAGGAAGCCTCCACTTAATCCTGTCGTGTTCTCTATTTTATAATCTTGATAAGAGTGTCACGGGGAGGAGTGTCTCCGAGTTCCATCCCATTCATAATCGCAAACCTGGGCCATAGGTCCTCCTTAATCCCTGCTTCTTGGAGGATTCTCTGAAGATTCTGTCTTCCGTTCGCTCTGTGGAGCTTGATCCGTTTGGGCGGCCGATCGATATAGACTCTGTTTGTGAGTTTTTTGAACGAACTGACGAGTCTATCGAACTGGTTGTCGTATTGGTCGAATTTTGTGATCGTGCTAAGCGCTGTAAAGGTATAGATGTAAGATCCGTATTTGATAAAAGACAGAAGAACCCTCAAGTCGGGACTGTCCTGCGGGTGATAATCAAAAAGTTGCTGGTAAGCGGTCAAGCCATTGATTCTCCGGTTCTGATCCCTGAGGAATTGTAAGTTTTGAACATCGGCCATCATTTTTTGTGCATAGTTGCGAAGGTCCTCTGAGCTTTTTTCTGCTTGGAGGATAACAGCCGCTTCTCCGTCGTCGGAACCCATTATGACCTGAGAGGGCATGTTCTGTAGCTGCCAGGCTTGGGGAAAGCCGAAGGAGAAGCGCATTTCAGGATGATAAAATGTGTTCTTTTCTACATAACCCTGGCGGGGGTCATCGCCATAGACCATGTTCTCGACTTTGTTCAGATAAGGCGTATGTTTAACCTGAAGCTTGCCATCACTCTCGATCAGCATGTCTTTTGTGTTTTGGATACGCTCGCTTGTAAGAGGATGAGTGGAAAGAAATCCTGGGATAGAATGTGAACCGGAGAGATCTCCCATTTTTTCGAGAGACGTAAAAAAACCGATCATCTCTCCTGGATTGTAACTACCTTTTCGGGAGTATTCGACGCCCAGTTGGTCTGCCTGTCTCTCATCATCCCTGCTGTACTTCAAGAAGAGGAGCTGGATCCCAACTCCGGCGATTCCAGCGATATCGGCGACAGTTTTGTTCAATGAGCTGCCCACGGCTAGTCCTAGTCCAAAGAGCGTCTGCTCGCTCATCCTATGGATGCTGTGACGGGCATTGACGTGGCCCAGCTCGTGGCCCAGGACGACCGCTAATTCTGCCTCAGATCTCATGAGTGCCAGGATGCCTCGCGTGACATAGACGTACCCCCCAGGAACAGCAAAAGCATTGACTACCGGAGAGTCGAGCACGGCGAAGTGGTACTCGAGATGAGATCTGTGCGTGTAAGGTCCAAGCGATGCCCCAACTCTTGCCACATATTCATTCAAGGCGGGATCATTGTAAATTCCATATTGATTTCGGATCTGAACATCTGTTTGTTTGCCGATCGCGATCTCATCCTGCTCTGAGTATAAACTTAGCTGCCTCTCTCCTGTGACAGGATTCACCGCACACGAGGCGATGAACACCATCAAAAACAAAAAAATGTATATCGAATATTTTTTCATATACTCGGCATTAATCCTCTCAGGGAATAATCGAGAGTTAATTCATGGCAAACAGACTGTCTTCCAGTGCTGAATTGAACTTGACTTCTGTGATGGTCATGGTCATGAATTCTTCACCGTCCTGGTAGGATACTAGCGTGTACGCAACCATGATCCCATCTACCTTTTTATAGTCTGAAAAGAAAGTTTCTGCTTCGACTTCGATTCCCATATTATTGAGAGTCAATCCTTTTCCTTTGAAGGCGAGATAGGTGTCAGGATCGATGTAGAGAGTCGATTTGAAGCCGTCTGCATAGGCCTGTTCCAGAACAAGATAATCTTTACCTTCTATGTTTTCCTTGCCTTTGTAGGAGAAGGTGATCCCCAATTTCTTGGGTTCGAGATAGACAGCATTTCCCAAGGATTGTCTCTTCATGTATTCTGCTTGCTGCTCGGGCATCTCTTCTGTCATGCCTGTTTGAGGATTAGTCATCCATGCGATTTCTCCATCACACGCTTGAGTGATCACCATTCCCATGACTTCGATGTCAAAACGGGATTTGTTCGGCTCTTTTTGATAGACGGTGATCGCGCCGCTTAAGCCCATCTGTGTCAGGTCCATCGATCCAGAAATTGAGGTGTCCTTGATTTTCTCAAGAACTTTCCTGCCACCCATAGCGTCGATCATCTTTTGCAGGATGTCGGGAGCTGATTGGCTTTTTGCTGGAAGTGCTAAAAAACTGATAAGAAGTAAACTTAAAACACACAATGAGGTTACTCTCTTCATTAAATCCTCCTTTT
>CAZXJE010000068.1:0-11311 GCA_964640835.1 uncultured Eubacteriales bacterium | reverse complement strand
CTGTTGTGGATCGTTGGAGGTGAGATGTGCAGGATCTCGGCTGCCTCGGAGACATTGTTTCGCGTTATATCCAGCACGTATCCGACGTAATCGCTTTTTAGATCTTCTAGCGTGGGCAGTTTGACGCGATAGTTAGCATCGTTGCTGAAGACGAGATAGAAATAGAGATATTTAGGCATTAGCTTACCCTTATCTCCAGCCCTGTCAGTTCGATTTTCTTTGCAGCTTGTTTTTTTCATCGGACGTCTTGGATCATTTTAACGTTATTGGCAACGACATAGGACATCGCAAAGTTTGCGGCTACACTGAGTACCCATGCCAGTGGTTTGTTCTTTTTATAGAGATTTTTGAGTATGTAGATATCCAGTGCTGCAACACCAAGCTTGACAGCAGTGAAAAGATATATGTTTTTCGCAATCGGTTTCATAGCGGGATTTGCCTCTTCAAGCTCCTTGTGCTTAAGGGCTTGAACTGTGGAGAGATAATCCGCAACGTTTAGTGCTGTCAGCGTAATTAAAGATGATGTGTAGAGTGAATTCTGGAACTTAGATATTTTGGGAGGAGCTTGAATGGTTTGATCTAGTGCAGGAGCAGCGGTAACTTCTCTCAGTTCGAACGGCTGGGATTCGAATTGTTGTGACTCATTCATGGCCGATCGAGAAAGATCCAATTGCCCTATTGAATGAGAGTTGACTGGAGTCAAATCTAGGGAGAACTCGAGTTTATATTCTCCGGAACTGTTTTCAGTTTCTAAAGGATTCCGCACGGTTTCTGTTGCGAGTCCAAAGATCGTAAAGATCAACACCAAACAGATTGCAGCGGGAATTATCCAGAAACGATGGTTGTAAGCTTCCTTCTTTCTCACGGCACCTCTCCTTATTCCAAGTCTTTTCTTAGGCAAGAAAGATGCCACAAAGCAAAACTTTATTATCTTATTGATTATAAAGAGATTAAGTGAGATTTAGGAAAATTTCATCAAGAAGATTATGTGTTAAGAAATTGGACACTTATTGTGTATTTTTTTCCTTAACATATAGAAAATAAATGAATTATATGGATTTTGACGGCAGTGTCTAAATACTGTTCATTTTCCGGAGCGGATTAGTGGGAAATGTTGTATTTTTTCAGCTTATTGTAGAGTGTGGTTCTTGATATGTTGAGAATTTTGGCTGTTTTTTTCATGTTGTTGCCGACGAGGTCGAGCAGATAGATTATATACTCTCTTTCTAGCTCATTCAGAGTGGATAGGTGCTCTTTGCCGATAAAAGGAAGTTTTGTAGAAGGAGGTGCCGATTCTTGGAGGTACTCGGGAAGATCAGAAATATCGATGAAATGGGACTTGGCAAGAATGGCCGCTCGTTCCAGAACGTTCTCCAATTCCCGGACATTCCCAGGCCATTCATATTTCTGGAATAGCTTCTGAACGTGTTGGGAGACTCCTTTTAAGTCTTTATCAAATTTCTTACTGTAGATATCTAGGAAATGTCTCATCAGTATTGGGATGTCTTCCGATCGCTCTCTCAGGGGGGGAAGGTGGATCTCCACCTTATTCAGTCGGTGAAAGAGGTCCTCACGGAATGTGCCCTTTTTGATGCCATCCCGCAAGTTGCGACTGGTCGCAGCGAGCACTCTGACATCGACCTTCCGGATTTCATTCGATCCCAGTGGTCTGAACTCGTGCTGCTCTAGAACCCGGAGGAGTTTTGCCTGTATTGAAAGGGGGATCTCTCCGATCTCATCCAGAAAAACAATGCCATTGTCGGCCTCTTCGAACAGGCCATGTTTATTCTTGTCAGCTCCTGTGAACGCGCCTTTGACATAACCAAAAAGTTCCGATTCGAAAAGATTTTCAGGTATGGAGACGCAATCACAGATAATGAGGTTAGAATTTTCTGAAGGACTGAGATTATGGATAGCCCGGGCCACCATCTCTTTGCCCGTTCCAGTCTCTCCCGTGATAAGAATACTCGTGAAATATTTAGCGACTTTTTCGATGAGTGTAAAGATCTCGAGCATATAGGGGCTTTTTCCGATGATATTGTGGAAAAAATACTTTTTCTCCAGCTTTTTTTCTAGAAGAAAAGTTTCCCGCCGGAGGGTTCTTTTATTGATGATTTCAGAAAAGATCTCCTCAAGGATTTCTGCTTGCAATGGTTTTGTCAGATAAGTCGTAGCCCCCTGGTTGATTAGACTGACAACCTTTTCTGCATGTAAAGGTTTCCCGATGACAATAACATTTAACAGGGGATCGAATTGTTTGAGCCTGACGATCAAATTCCGTCCTTGAGCTTCGTCCTTATCCAGATCGATCATAAGAGCATGGATATTGTTACTTTGTATGACAGGGTAAATATCTTCGTCAGGCGGTGCATAATACAATCCCAGGTCACTCCCTAGAGAGGACTGATTGATGGCTTCATAGGGAGATGTGTCTTCATCCAGTATTAGTAGATTCAGGATAGAAGTCAGCTCTTCTCGGGCTTTATTCATTTGAGGTCTTTTCGCCACGTTTTATTCTTCTGATGGCTTAGACTATATTATCAATTAACAATTATATTTACAAACCACTTTACAGAATTCCAAATCTATTTTTCTGTATCGCCGGGCCGGCGTCTCACAAACTGGATGTGGATCCTGTCCTGGCTTTCTTCTTCGATACGGGCGATCTCATGCTGGGCATTAGCAAGATAATTGACGTGGGCTTGCAAATAGGTCAATCCCTGATCGCTCAGGAAATCAAGCCAAGATCCATGGGCAGTTTCGTCCATGAGCTCAGGAGTTTCCTCGACTATTGTGATGCGTCTTCGTGAAGATAATCGACTTTCCCGCGAAGATCTTCTCTTTGCATAAAGATTCACACCGTCATAGATTTCGAGATAGTTCATGTGTGGTTGCCAACGTGCAGCCCAGCGGTAATATCGGTCATAGAATTTTTTGTTCGACGCATGGATGTTTTTATTAGCCATGAATTCTTTGATAATAGATGATCTAATGTCTTCCCCCGCTTTTTCCCAATCTTTGAAAATGGGGAGTGTGACGCTCCTGAAATAAGCGAACCATCCTCGAGGGATCCAGTAGTCACGGAAGAGATAGGGTGAGTAGTTGGAGAATTGTTGGACCCACTCGTGAGAAGGATAACCATGGAGGTTGAGATGGATATCCGGCAGCCATTTTTCCCATAAGTTTTTCCGGACCTTTGCTTCTGGCAGCAAGGGTTTGGAGGCGTTCACCTGGTATCCGACATCGATTCCCAATGATGTGTAACGCCCCGCATGAAGGCTGTGATGGGGTGTGATTTTCTGGAGCTCATACGCAAGTGCGGCGCCATCCGGATTTTCAAGGGGATGAAGGGCAAAATTCATCTTTTTCAAATATTCCTGGTATGTGGGTTCTGTAGCCAGGAGTTCTGCAAACCTGAGGATGTAATTTGTAGCAGAGACCTCATTTGCATGCTGACGGCCGCTAAGATAGAGGGTGGGTTTAAAAGTGATCAATCGGGGAAGAGATACATATTTTTCGAGAGGTGTATACACTTCCAGTACGGGGATTTTTCTCTTTTCATAAGATTCTCCCGCAAAATAGGCCTTGATCGTTTTATTCCTGGAGAGTTTGGATACGATGTCGAGGCACATTTCAGGGGATATGATCTTATCGGTGGGGACAAAAGCTTTGCCCGGGAATTCTTCGGAATCGGGAGGGGGAGATGTGACTTCAATGGATTTCACAGGAAAAGATTCGTCCTTCATCAACTCTTTGTGTTTGATCCTCCATGTTAAGGCACTCAGCCCTGGAAAACGTATGGAGGAGGCCAATAAATCCTCTTCCAGCAGCACTCTGTAAGCATGGATGATCTCTATGATACTGAGGTAATCGAGCTCTTTTTCTGTTTCGAAAGAGACAAGGATATTTGAGATTTTTTCGCTCTTGCCGTCGTATGTCAATTCCGGAATGCGCAGCTCTTTTATTTTGAGCTCCGGAAAAGTCAAAGTCCTTGTGTGCTCTCTTTTCTCCCGTTCTTTCCAATGAAGGATGATCTGAGGAGTTTTGGCTTGCCATCCATCGAATTGGACTTTCACTCTTCCTGATTTTCCTTCAGAGGAGGGATGGATCAAAGGAAGGACGTTTCCCGGTGCTGAGTACCGTGACGTGTCCTCTTGTGTCTCCATCTCATCCAGTTCAACATCGGTTATGCCGCGCAAGAAATCCAGTGTGTCAAAATAGATCTCGTCATGGATCGCCTCAAGGCTGCTGATGATTTCCTGGTCAAGACCCAAGAGATAATCCGGTTCACTAAACCACATCTCTATGAAAAGCCTCTTGAAATAGGGCTGTTTTTTGAATGAGGGATCATCTCCCGTCTTCTCCAGGATATATGAATAGACTTCAGGGAGGATTTCCTCCTGATAGTAATCCCAAAAGCGCTCGAGATCACTCTTCAATGCGCTGTCGAGGATGAGATGTGTTCCCTGTTCAATCTTCAACCATCCAGTCGTATGTCGGACTGTTCCCCATTCAGGCAGCACGTTCAAATAAAGAGATTCGATAATTTTTGGAGAAAAACTGTCTTTAAAATGCAGCTCTCCTTCCTTTCCGTAAGCAAAAACTTCGTAAATAGGGTGCCCGTCCTCTTTTTTTTCGAACGTGATATTTTCCAGGGGGATCCCGGCATCTAAGGCGATAATATCATCCACGGGATAGAGTTCCTGAAGCCAACGGTAGGGTTCGGCATAGAATCTTTTGAGCTTACTGAAGTCGTCCTTTTCTTCCGCAAATCGGATTGTGATCCGGTCGATCTCAGTGTTTTTAACTTGAGGAATGACCTTTTCTGTGAGCCAGTAGAATCCTTGTTTGTACGAGGAGAAGACCTCAACTTTGAAGCTATAAATTTCGCTTCGCGTGCAAATATCTTCGATCTTTTGTTTCAACTGGCGCCTAACTTCAGGTGACTCACTCACTCTCAAATGGATCTTAACCGATTCCGTCGAACCGGAAAGGAGGGGAATCTTTTGCTCTATCATTTTAAGAGCATCTTCTCCTTCCCAGGGAAACTGTTTTTCCTTTGAGAAAACATTTTTGCTGTCCTGCAGCTTGAAACTCTTTATCTCGAACGAATCCGCAGAGAGGATCTCCTCGAGATGATCTTCCAATGCAGATTCAAATTTTTTATTTTCCTGATGGAGATAGAGTTCAGCTCGAAAATACTCGAGGTCCTTGTCTTTTATGTCATCCAAAATCGTTGAATCCAGCTGATGTCTGAAATAGGCTTCGGCACTCCCTTTCTTTCCTGTGAGGAACTCCTCAACGACTCCGGGAATCTCATGGATCTCTGCATGCCCTTCTCCGTATTCATCGAAATAGGGATACGTTTGACTCAGGTAGTTTAGCGTTTTTTCGAGGCCCTCTCTGTCGTTTCCCACCACCACAAGAGCATTGGATTGATTGAAAGCTTTGGGGATGACCGTTGCTATACCTTGACCGGGTAGGAGTGGAGGAAGTTTGAGTTTTCCGGTCTTAATGAGAGATTTGTGGAGCGTATTTGTCGTACCGATGAGGATTGGAGAAATGAGCCCTTTTTCATCCTCGATCTCTTTATCCAGATAGACGAGGGGAAAAGAGCCTCCGGCAGAAAACAAAACCATTCGGGAAGCCAGAGCGCTCACGCCCTCTATGCTTGTATCTTGGGGGATGATGATCTTGCTGTCGATCTTGTCCTGGATTTTGTCTCCGTTGATGTCTGAGTAAAAGCCTTCTGTCGAAAACATTTTGAGCAGGTCATAGTCTTTCCCTTTGATCTTCGGTCTGGAGACAGATTTGTATGATGGAGTTAGCAGACGCTTGGGATAACCGACGCGGCGGAGGAGGTACTGAGAATCTTGGGATCCAGAGCGGAGTTCAAAAGCGATTTGGGCACAACCCGGATAGGTCAGAAGGTGTGTGCGGAGTCCTTTTTGATGGTGGGCCTTAAGCTCCTTGAGTGCTCCGAGAGCTCGTTCTTTCTGTTCTGATCCGGGGAAATCAATCCTCACACGCATTGTTTTGATCTCGCCGGCGCTAAATCTCAACCGCTTGAGAGATTCGTGAGGAGAGTCGGTGGGAGGAAACTCATAGAAAACAGTTTGAATAATGGCCCGCTCGAATCTGACTCCCGCATCCTTAAAGAACGTGGCCAGGTCGTCTTCAAATGTGTGATAGGTGACCCCTTCTTCTCTTCCCCAGATATCCCATAAGTAGGGCCAGCGGAGGAAAAAGGATCGGCCGGTTCGAAGAAGGGCCTCCGGAGAGCCGCCAACTAGCGCTATTCCTGTCTGCCCTCCATCTTTAAAAACAGTCACAAAACCTTGATGTTCGGATAGGGAAGAGGTATCCAGTAGACCTTTCTGCTCTAATCGTTTGGCCCAATTCGTTTGCCTTCCGATGAGAACAGGGAATCTTAGAGGTCTTTTTTCCCGGATTTCTGATTCTTTTTTGACCAGTGATAGATCAACCACTAGACTCTCAAGATTGACTCGAGCGGCGATGTCAGAAGCAAGCGCAAGTTCATAGGGATTTGGATTATCGGGTATGATAATGTTGAGAGAAATTTGATCGGCAAGCGTGTCCTTATCGGTATCTTTGATCCCCTTGCCGGTAAGAAGAATTTGGGAGAGGCTGTCGATCTCATCGCCCCACCCGCTGAAAGAAAACACAGTTAAAATAAGAACCAACGGAATTAGCTTTCTCATTTTTGCTCCTATATCTTGCTAGATACTAAGATTCAATTCTGTTTGTAATCAAAAATCATGTCAACATTTTTTTCTGTGCATAAATTACGTTTCAAAATCTGTGGTACCACGAATGCTCATAAACGTTGTTGGGTGATCAGATTGTGTGATGGAAAAAACCGTGAGAAGGGATGGACGGGCATGGTACATCTCCCATAGGGAGATGTGAGGGAATCCCGGATCCGAGCGAAGTTTCCACGCTGGGGAAACTAAGCGTGTTTTTGATATCATATAATCTGATCACTCATAATGACATCAACACGAATTTGGAAATGCCAATATTGTGTGATGGATTCTTGCAATTTGTGATGCAATACTTTTATGATGGGATGAACGATATCTCGGAAAGAAAGGAGGATTTGGATGAGTGATCCGATAGAGCAAAAAAATCAAACGGGCAACGCCATCTCAAGGCGAAAATTTCTAAATTATGCAGCCTCATCAGCTGCCGCATTCACTATTGTTCCCCGATACGTTTTGGGTGGAAAGACGTATGTCCCCCCAAGCGATCGATTAAACATCGCTATCATCGGGACTGGTGGCCAAGGAATCAATAATATGAAGGATCTTTTGCGTTACTCAGATATCCAAATCGCTGCGATATGTGATGTTAATGAAGAGAGCGATTACAGTCAAACTTATTATGGCGGAACAGCCGGTCGTTTTCCTGCCTTGGCTGTACTGAAAAACCATTACGATAGCCTGGCGGATTCCAAGAGCACAAAGCTCTGCCCTGACTACGTCGACTTTCGAGATATGTTAGACAAAGAGAAAGCGATCGATGCCGTTTTGATTGCGACCCCTGATCACATACATGCTGTTGCTGCTTTGGCTGCGATAGAGGCAAAAAAGCATGTTTTCTGTGAGAAGCCTCTGACACATTCCATATATGAAACCCGCATAGTGACAGAGGCCGCCCGTGCCGCAAAAGTGGCCACACAAATGGGAAACCAAGGCCACTCGACAGAGGATATCCGTCTTATGGTCGAATGGATTAGAGATGGAGCAATCGGCCCGGTCCGAGAAGTACACGCCTGGACAGAAGCAGGAAAGGACAGCCGCATCGAAAGAGTAACTAGGCCAGAGGATACTCCACCTGTTCCTTCCGGTCTTGATTGGCAGCGTTGGTTGGGACCAGTCGAATACCGGCCTTACCACCCTGAATATTTTCCCTATAATTGGCGAGGTTGGTGGGCTTTTGGAAATGGTGCTTTAGGAGATATGGGCTGTCACAACATCGATGCTGCATTTTGGGCGCTCGACCTTAGATATCCGGAAACCGTGGAAGCAAGCACCGTTGAGTTGAATGACGAGACGGCTCCGGTAGCCTCTATCGTTCATTATACTTTTCCCAAACGCGGTGATCTGCCACCGCTTAAGCTGACATGGTACGATGGTGGACTTCAACCTCCCCGGCCTGAAGAACTGGAGCCCGAACGGAGAATTGGGGAGGATGGACTTCTTTTTGTGGGTGATAAAGGAAAAATACTCGCAGGAGGTTGGAGTGAAAGTCCCCGTATAATTCCAGAAACAAAGATGAGGGCATACAAACGGCCAGCCAAGATTATCCCCCGAGTCGAGGGCCATCGTCGGGATTGGATCGATGCCTGCAAAGGAGGGAAGCCGGCCAGTGCAAATTTTGATTTCGGAGGCCCACTGACGGAATTGGTCCTGCTTGGTACTGTGGCTATGCGTACAAAAAAGAAGCTCTATTGGGATGGTCCGAACATGAAGGCGACAAATGCACCTGAAGCGGATGAGTATATTCGTCCTGAGTATCACAACGGTTGGACGCTTGGATAGATAAACAGTTCAATTAAATTAAAGGAGATTTGGAGCATGCTTAAACGCGATCTTTTCGTTGTCGTTTTAGCCTTTTTTATTGGTTTTACATTATACTATTGTCATAATAATGGAGCAGAGGGCAGAGATTATTAAGTATCGAGGCCGCAATGAAGACAAAAAGAAGGAGGAAAATCTATGTCTCGACCAATCACCTTATTTACCGGACAGTGGGCGGATCTACCCTTAGAAAGACTTGCTGAAAAAGCGAGCTCATGGGGATTTGATGGATTGGAGCTGGCTTGCTGGGGCGATCATTTTGAAGTGGATAAAGCTCTTGAAGATGACGGGTATGTCAAAGCAAAACGCAAGCTGTTGGAAAACTATAATCTCAAATGTTATGCCATCAGCACCCATCTTGTGGGCCAGTGTATCTGTGATCCCATCGATGAACGTCACAAATCCATTCTCTCCGAAACACTCTGGGGGGATGGCGATCCGGAAGGTGTGCGCCAGCGCTGTGCAGACGAGATGAAGAGAACGGCAACGGCTGCCAAGCTTTTAGAGGTGGATCGAGTGAATGGATTCACCGGAAGCAGTGTATGGCATAAGCTGTATTTCTTTCCGCCCACGAGTCAGGAAGATATTGATTCGGGGTATATAGATTTTGCAGATCGTTGGCTGCCCATCTTAGAGGTATTCAAGACAGAGGGAGTCAAGTTCGGTCTCGAGGTCCATCCCACAGAAATTGCTTACGATATTTTTACCGCACAGCGCGCTTTGGATTCCATCGGGAATCATCCGAGTTTTGGATTTAACTTCGATCCCAGTCATTTCATCCATCAATTCATAGATCCTGTCAACTTTCTTGATGAGTTCAAAGATCATATCTTCCACGTCCATGTGAAGGACTCCCGGGTTCAACTTACGGGACGCAACAGTATTCTATCCTCTCATCTCGACTTCGGCGATCCCAGGCGGGGATGGGACTTCGTCTCACCGGGAAGAGGAGATGTGAAATGGGATCCCATCATTAGGGCACTCAACCGGATCGGGTATCAGGGGCCGCTTTCCATTGAATGGGAAGATTCGGGGATGGACCGAGAGTATGGAACTCGTGAAGCCTTGGAAATGATCCGGAAGATGGACTTTGCGCCATCAACTGTGGCTTTTGATGCGGCCTTTTCCGACGAATAATTTTTTTGAATCATTCATAAAAAATGTCGATTCTTATTTCAACGAAAACAATTTCAATATTTTGTTGTTTTCTTCCCTTGAACCAATCTAAGAATTCCGTTTCCCTTGCTCTCATTTTTCTAATCGACATTTTTTACCCTACGGGCGCCGACCCAACCTACCCGCTGATCTCACTACAAAGCCTTCGTTGTAGCCCGGGTTAGGTTGGGTCGGCTCGCGGTAGTTCACTACAGCTTCATGGGCCACTGCCTCGCCTTTGCAGCGATATCAGCTCGTGAATGATTCAAGCTAAATAGTATAGAGTTAAGATTTTAAGCGGAGGAATAGGATGAGCGAAGAAACTGGATTCACTACCATGACTGGTGAAAAAGCCCGGGGTGAAGCACCCGAGATCGGTGTTGGTATGCTGGGTTATGCTTTCATGGGGAAAGCACATACGAATGCCTATAAAACAATTCCGTATATGATCTATCCACCTCCCGCCATCCCCAAGCTGGTGGGAATCTGTGGACTGGTTGAGGATGAGGCCGAAGAAGCCGCCCGGCGATATGGTTATGAGAATTATTATACGGATTGGCGCAAGATGCTCGAGAACGACAAAATCCAACTGTTCGATAACGGAGGTCCCAACGATGTCCATCCCGAGCCTTGTATTGCAGCCATAGAGGCGGGAAAACATGTTATTTGCGAAAAACCCATGGCCCGCAATGCTGAAGAAGCCCGGCGAATGCTCGAGGCTGCAGAGAAATCGAGCGTCAAACATATGGTGGCCTTCAACTACCGGTTTTTGCCCGCTATTTGCCAGGCAAAAAAACTGATCGCGAAAGGGGCACTGGGGCAGATCTACCATTTCCGTGCCCAATATCTCCAGGAGTGGATTATGCCACATTATGGAACACCCAGAATATGGCGTTTGGATAAAAAATCTGCTGGAAGCGGCGCATTGGGCGATCTGGGCGCACATGTCATAGACCTGGGCCGCTTTTTAGTGGGCGAAATGAAAAGCGTCAGTGCCGTGACCCGGACATTCATAGAGGAACGTCCGCTCCCCGAGGGAGGCGGGACAGGCAAAGTGGATGTGGACGATGCTTTTGTTGCTACAGTAGAATTCGAGAATGGCGCCATTGGGACTCTTGAAGCGACTCGTTTTGCCGGTGGAAGGAAAAATCATCAAGTCCTGGAGATCAATGGTGAAAAAGGATCCATCTATTTTGACCTGGAGAGGATGAACGAACTCCAGATCTTTTGGGTGGGAGAGGAGCCCAAAGAAACACAGGGATTCCATAACGTGCTGGTATCCGAAGCCTATCACCCCTGGTGGGAGAACTGGTGGCCTCATGGTCACATCATTGGGTGGGAACACCTCTTTATCCATGAGATCACACATCTCCTGGACTGTATCGTGAATAATATCGATGTCGCGCCTTGGGGAGCAACGTTCAAGGATGGTTTTTGTGCCGCCGTCGTCTGTGATGCCATCCTTGAATCCGCGGATTTAAGGAAGCACGTGGATATTCAATATTAAGAGGAGGGACAAAATGGATGAATACACAAATCAGAACAAAACAGAA
>CAZXJE010000067.1:0-14353 GCA_964640835.1 uncultured Eubacteriales bacterium | reverse complement strand
CACGTTCGCAGCAAATTGAACCAGTACGATAAGGCTGTGGAGGCATACACGCAGTCCTTGAATTTGGACCCTGATAACTACCGGACATCATATGGCCTGGGGATCGCCTATGTAAGACTCCGCAAATACCAGGAGGCCATCGCTCCACTCAAGCAATGCACGCAAACAAATCCTGGTTTTCCGGATGGTTTTTACAACCTGGGGCTCGCATACCAGTCTCTGGATCAACTGGAGAATGCCGCGCAAGCCTTTGAAGAATTTGTGAAGATCAATCCCGGACCGGCCTGGACCGGCCTCAATCAATTGGGTTCTATCTACATGAAACTGGAGCAGTACGACAAGGCCATAAAAGCCTTTGAAGAAGTCGTAAAGACGAACTCACAAGACCTCAAAGCCAATTACAGTCTTGCCTACGCCTACGACATGTCGAACCAGTACGAGATGGCGGCTCCCCTGTACAGAAAACTCATCCAGCTCAATCCCAAAGATGCCAATTCCTACACCAGCATGCTCTTCCGCCTTTACGATAAGGCAGGGGACTACGAGAATGCCGTTACAGTCAGTCAAGAGATCGTGGATCAGGCTCCCGATAATGCCCAGAATCACTACAACCTCGGTTATGCCTACCTGAAAAAAGAAGACCTTGAGAACGCACTGGCCGCCTTCCAGAAGGCTCTGGAGCTCAACCCGACTTTTGATGTCGCCCATTCACAAATCGGGTTTGTTCACTTCAAGCTCAAGCAGTACCAAGAGGCGATCAACGCGCTTAACCAGTACACAGAGATCAGGCCCGACAATCCCGATGTATTTTATCTCATCGGAACAAGCTATCTCCAGCTCAAGAAGTATGAGCAGGCCATACAGCCTTTAGAGAAATGCATCGAACTCAAATCAGATCATGCCTATGCCCACTACAACCTGGGTATCACCTACTATGTTCTTAAAGATAAATTCAGCGCCAACATGAAAGTGGATGTCCTGCAGAGGCTTAATCCGGAGTTGGCCATGAAACTGAGGAACATCATCAACCGCTGAGGACAGAATTTTTTGGGGTGCTGGAACCGCCCATAAAAAAAGGCTAAATCCACATACCATGGATTTAGCCCTAACTTTTAAACAGAAATAAATCGTTAGGTTTTTATTACCACCCGATAAACAGAATTTCAGTGCCTGTCCACTGAACTTCTGCGGTTCCAGAATTGAAAGACGCTTCCGTGACCACGACATTCGTTGTTGACAGAGGAAGCAAGTTAAGATCTGAGGCATCTTTGACATAAATGGAAACTCTGTGCCCAACTCTGTGCGCTATAATAGTCGTTTGGATACTCGATTGAGGGTTCACAAGGTTGCTAGAAGCGGGCTGTTCCGTCTCGAAATAGATGTACACCGCCCTTTGATCCTCTAAATTCCGTATGGTCACTACAATATTTCGAGACGTAGGGCTGCTTGAACCACTGTCGCCGCTACAGGAAATAAAAGTTATGATTAACAACAGAAGACACAAGGGAAGAATAATTTTACAAATTTTCATACCGTCCTCCTTAAAATCTTTATATATCATGGAAAAATACTCTTGTCAACGCAGACTATTATTTTTGGGAATCCCTGGAAGAGTGCCATTTTTTAGGCCGATCACCAGCCTAAAGGTATGATTGCTGCACCAGTCCATTGAAGTTCCGCCTCCCCTGAATCCCAGGAGGTTTGGGTCACTCTGACATCTGTCGAATAAAAGGCGATACTTCCTGGCTTATTCGCCTTTGCGACATGTACGGCTACAGAATGTCCCATTTGTTTCGCAAAAACCTGGGCGATGATGCTGTCCTGTGGTGATACAAGGTTCGCCTCTCCGGGTTCCTCTAAGTCGAAATAGATATGTACCGAGCTTGCGAGTGTAAGGTTCTTTATTGTCACAGTGATCGTCCTTGGGTTCGGTGTGGTGGCAGTAATGTCACTTCCGCATGCAAAAAACAGAAGACAAACGGCCAAAAGAGAACATCCAAAAATTGACTGAAAACTCTTCATAACACCTCGATCGATCAAGATTAAAAACAAAATTCTACATGAAATACAATTAAATTGCATTAATCTTTTCTTTTTCTTGTAATGGAAAATTTTATCCGATACACTTGAATCGGCTCTTCATGAAATATGTTGCCGACTTGCACATTCACTCCAAATTTTCAAGGGCAACCTCCCGCGATATGACGCTGGATTCCCTCGCTCATTGGGCAAAAGTGAAGGGGATCTCCTTGATGGCAACGGGTGATTTCACCCATCCCGAATGGCTCTTCCTGGCCAAAGAAAAACTGATCCCTACAGGAAACGGTTTTTTTCAACTCAAGAATCTCATCCCATCGAACAACGAGTATTTGCAATCCTTCTCCGCATCCCCAAAAGATGTCTCTTTTATTCTCTCCACAGAGATCAGCTTCATCTATTCCAAAAAGGACAGGGTTCGGAAGATCCACATCCTCCTCCTGGCACCAGATTTTGAATCCATCGAAAAGATCAACACACGTCTCTCCGGAATCGGTAACCTCCGCTCTGACGGGCGCCCGATCCTGGGCTTGGATGCCAAAGATTTTGTCAAAATCGTCGCCAGCCTTTGCTCCCGCTGTGTGGTGATCCCCGCCCACATTTGGACGCCCTGGTTTTCCCTTTTTGGCGCAAATTCGGGATTTGACATTATCGAAGATTGCTTTGAGGAAATGACCCCCCACATTTTCGCTCTGGAAACAGGCCTCTCCTCAGACCCCGCTATGAACTGGCGTCTCTCGCAATTGGACAAGTACACTCTTATCTCCAATTCAGACGCTCACTCTCCATATCGAATCGGACGAGAAGCCAATGTTTTTGACACAGAATTCAGCTACAGCGCTCTTATTCAGGCGATAAAGCAGAAAGACCCTGAAAAATTCCTCTACACCGTTGAATTTTTTCCTGAGGAAGGAAAGTATCACTATGACGGCCACAGAAATTGTGGCGTCGTTTTTTCGCCGGAAGAAACGATCCAGCACAAAAGTATTTGCCCACAGTGTGGAAAAAAATTGACGATCGGTGTGATGCACAGGATTCTAGAGCTCGCAGACAGAGAGCCGGGCCAGATCCCGCCCATGAGGATCCCGTTCAAAAACCTCATCCCCCTGAATGAGATCATAGCCCAAGCCATCGGGAAGACGGCAGGATGCAAGAGCGTCTGGGACATATATTTCCGGTATATCCACGAGTTCGGGGACGAGCACACTATCCTCACAGAAGTCCCCATCTCCCAATTGATGCAGTTGAACTCCGAAAGGATTGCTTTGGGAGTCGCACGGATGAGACAAGGACAAGTGAAGATCATTCCTGGCCATGACGGGACTTACGGCATAATCGATCTCTTCGACGAGGACGCTTCCGCTGAGGCTGATGCCTGTCAGCTCAAACTCTTCTAAGCTGGATTAATCATAAAAGCAGCCGATACTTTCTATTTCTATGGTAAAATAGATTTCTTTTTCGATCGGATCTTAACCATGAAACTGAATTTCAAAGATAATGAATTCATAGAACACTTTCGGCTCATCGGGCTCGCTGTGCTGGTGGGATTTGTCGCAGGCCTGGCATCCATCCTTTTCAAATTCATGATTCACTTTTTCCAGAAGCTCTTTTGGCGTGCGCCCAGTATAATCGCAGCGGTCCAATCACAACCCTGGTATATCACTGTGCTTGTACCAGCAGTGGGAGGGTTGCTCATAGGGCCTCTGATTTACTACGGCGCAAGGGAGGCTAAGGGTCACGGCGTGCCTGAAATTATGGAATCCCTGGTCTTCCGCGGCGGAAAAATCCGTAATCGGGTGGCTCTCGTCAAAGGATTGGCCTCTTCTATCTGTATAGGGTCTGGGGGGTCGAGCGGAAGGGAAGGTCCTATCGTTCAGATCAGCTCCAGCTTAGCCTCAACGATCGGCCAGGCTTTCCACATCAGAGAGAGAGGAATGCGAACCCTCGTGGCTGCAGGAGCGGGCGCTGGAATCGGTGCGACTTTTAACGCTCCCATTGCAGGAGCGCTTTTTGCTGTGGAAATCATCCTCGGAGAATTTGGAGTTTTCGCCTTTAGCCCGATCATCGTGGCGTCCGTGATCTCCACCCTCACATCCCGCTTCATGGGTGGAGATTTCTCTGCATTTACCGTACCGAAATACACGCTGATCAGCATTTGGGAGATCGGCCCCTATGTGCTTTTGGGAATAATATGTGGCATCGTGGCCATCCTGTTCATCGAAGTCCTCTACTTCTTCGAGGATAAATTCGATAAACTCCGACTCCACCCCGCCCTCAAGCCTGCATTAGGAGGCCTTTTAGTGGGAGCTGTCGGCCTGCTATTTCCACAAGTTTTAGGTGTGAGTTATGAAGCCATGGATGCCGGACTCCTCGGCCAACTGGGTCTGTGGTTGGCGTTTGTTCTTGTTTTCTCAAAAATTCTCGCCACCTCTCTGACTCTTGGTTCAGGTGGGTCTGGAGGCATCTTTGCGCCCTCTCTCTTCCTGGGTGCCATGACAGGAAATGTCGTGGGCTCTGTCTTCCACAACGCTTTCCCGAATTCGATGTCTTCACCGGGAGCTTTTTCACTGGTCGGGATGGGCGCAGTGGTGGCGGGGGCCACGCATGCTCCGATCACGGCGATCATCATCATCTTCGAACTGACGGACGACTACAAGATTGTTCTCCCTCTGATGCTCTCCTGCATCATTGCGTCCTTCATAACTGTGGGTATCCACAGGGATTCCATATATACCATGAAACTCCGCCGAAGAGGTATCATCTTCAAAGAAGGCCGCGAGGTGAACATATTGAGATCCCTTCCTGTCAAAGATTTTATCAGTCATGACTATCAGAAATTTTTAAACACAGAGCATGTGGGCAGGATCGTAGACCAAGCGATCAGCGGCAAGCATCATGCTTTTCAGATCGTAGATGGAGAAAACAACTATGTCGGGTGTTTTGCTCTCAATCAATTGAAAAAGCTCGTCCTCCAGAAAGAGCTCCTGGATTCTCTCGTTATCGCAGAGGATATCGCAGTTCCCGGAATCCAACTGGACTATGAGGACGACATGGAGAAGGCCATGAGAATCTTCGGACACGAAGATGTAGCTGAAATCCCTATCCTTGATGGAAAAAAATTCAAGGGTGTTGTCAAACGGAAAGACGCCATTGAAGCCTATAATCATGAGATCATAAAAAGAGAAGCGGCATCCGGCCTTGTCCAGAAATTGAAGTTCACCCAGCCCAACAAAACGTATGATTTGAGCGCCGGATACAAGATCATGGAGATCGATGCCCCTTCTCTTTTCTTGAATAAAAGTCTGAAAGAGATCAACCTCAAAGCTCTTTACGGGATTGATGTCCTTCTAATAAAAAGGAAGTATCCCCCTAAGACCATCACAATCCCGTCGGCCAATGAGGTCATCCTAGAAGGAGATGCTCTGATTATTGCCGGGCTAGAAGAGAACATCACCAAGATCCTCAATCCGTGACACAGGAATGCGTTTCTTGACAACCAGAGGATGGGACTATATATTTAGATTTTAGACGTCACGGAGGCCAAGATGGATATTGAAATGAAAATCAAAGGGCTGGTGGTTGACCCCATCTCGAAGATGCCGATCGTTGTTCTTGAGGACCCAGGCAGCGAATACATGCTTCCTATCTGGATCGGTGTCTTTGAAGCCAATGCCATTGCCCTCAAGATGGAGAACATATCAACGCCTCGCCCCATGACTCACGACCTGCTCACAAATCTACTTGATAGATTCGAAATTCCTGTCGAAAAGATCGTGGTGAACGACGTCAGGGACAATACCTTTTATGCCACCATTTTTTGCAAACACAATAATGACCTCTATGCCATCGACTCCCGCCCATCGGATGCCATCGCCCTTGCCCTCCGTTTGGAAGCCCCCATATTTGTCAACGAGGATGTCGTAAAAAAAGCACAGAGTCTCAAATTCGATGAAGATTTTGAGGATTCAGAAAAGCTCCAAAAGTGGCTGGAAAACCTCAGGCCCGAAGATTTCGGAAAATACAAAATGTAAAATCCATAGGCCCGGAATCCCGGAAAATCAAGACTCCATTAACACTCATCAATCCAGGAAAGATCGAGCTACGTACGCAGTGTTAGAATCATGTAGAAGCCGACCAGGCCAAAGATGAGGTTGGGACCCCATGCCGCTAAAAACGGGCTGAGATAACTCACATATCCAAGACTTTTAAAGATCCCGATAGCACCCCAGTAGATCATGACAATTCCCATACTCATGCCGATACCGACCAGAGTCCCCTTTTTCCCCATAGTAAAAGCAAACGGAATCCCTAAAAGAGTGATCACGAATATGGTCAGCGGAAAAGATGTTTTGTGCTGAAGATCAACCTTGAAACTGGTGGTCTCAAAACTCTTTTCCTCGATATTCCTGATATATCGATTAAGCTCACCATAACTCATCTGGTCTGTTTCTTTCCAGTCCTTGAGAAAAAAATTCTTGTCCTCCACGCCGGGCAAGACTATTTCGTCATCTTTCTCATAGCTGACGGGTCTGTCCCCATCAAAAATCCGAGACCAGGATTTGCTCAATAAAAGAGTACGTCCCTGAAGATAGCCTTTCTCCGCGAATATCCTCCTCTCCAAAGACCATGCTACAGAATCGATCTCGAAAACTGAGAGGCGATTGAAAACCAGGGCCTCTTGATCCAAGTAGCTATAATTGTAAATACGGTTCCCCTCCCTGTTCAGCACCCATCGGCGATCGAGATGGCGATATGACCTTGCCGGGACGTCGATGATCTGATACCAGGTTTCCTCTGCTTTCTTGTTGGAGAAAGGAAGAATATTCTCCTGAATGTAATAGGAGAAAAAACTGATCAAAATCCCCATGAACAGCAAGGGCATTATGATGCGATAGATACTGATCCCACACGCTTTCATGGCTGTGATCTCGTTGAATTTATTCGCCAGGCCCAAACTCAAGAGGGTCGAGATCAGTGCTGCGATGGGAAGAATATAATGGACAAATTCTGGCATTTTGAGCCAAATAAAATGGAAGAAAATGCTGAGCGGCTTGTTATGTTCATAAACACTATCGATCCGTTCAAAAAAAGTCACGATCACGAATATAAAGAGCATGCTGAAAAACGCCAACCCAAAAATAAACAGGTACTTTCTCAGTATATACCGGTCGAGGAGATTGGGAAAACGAAGAGAAAAAGGCAGTTTATAACGAGTGGTTTTGGCTTTTCCAATCCTTACAGAGATCTTCTTTTTTTTATGCCGCCGAAAAAACCTGTACACAGGGGCAATAAGAGAAGATTCTTTAACGGATCTAATAAACAGATAGATGCCACAAATCGCAAAAAAGATATTTGGACCCCACATCCCGACAAAAGGAGGGATTTTCCCGTCCATAGCGAGCTGTTCACCCGCTGTTATCAATATATAGTAGAGGAGAATGATGCCGATGCTGATAGTGAATCCACTCGTCCTTCCTCCCTTCTTTGTGGTCGCTCCCAACGGAAGGCCGAGTATAGCAAAGATAAAACAGGCGAACGGCAGCGCAAACTTTTTGTGGATCTCCACCCAATGAGAGATCAAGTCTCGCTTTCTGTCCCAGTATTGGCGGGATGTTTTTTCCTCCTCCGGGAATTTTTCGAGCTCTGCTTGGATCTTTTTGGCATCGCTGTTCAGCTCTTCAATATCCTTTTCTCTCACGTGTTTCCCACCTGTGCTTCGGGCTACGATGTTTTGCACAGGAAGATTTTCTTCAAATGTTTTGAATGTAGTCACTCTGTACTTAACAGGTTCATTCAGAGGATAGGAGTGGAGCACTCCATCTGTGAGCTCCAGGGTTGCATTCTGGGATTCTCGATGGAAATTCAAGTATCCTCTTTTTGCAAAAACTACCCGTGGCTCCTCGCGCGGTTCAGAAAAATATATAAAAATATTTCTCCATTCATCATCCTGAGCGATATCCTGGATGTAGAGAACCATGTTCGGAATAGATTCGTTGAATCTGCGCGGTTCGATCTTGAGGTGCACTTTTGAAAGCACGGAATTGGAGAACATCTGCACCCATTTGTAGTTTGACCGAGGAGCAAGATAGAGAGTAAGGAGGGAGGTGATTACAAAGCCAAAAACGGCAAACAAGAGGATCGGCCTGATGATCCTTTTGTGTCCCACTCCCAATGTTTTAAAAGCGACAATCTCTGAATCGGAAGAGAGACGGCTCAGTCCGGCCAGTATCCCTACGGCTACGGACATGGGCAGAGTAAAGGCTAAAACCGAGGGCAACAGATAAAAAAGCAAGGAGAGAACCACAGACAGAGAAACCCCCCGCGTGATAAGGATCTCGGAAAGCAGCAGGATCTGGTTCATCAAAAGGAGGAAGGAATAGACCAGAAGTCCGATGAGAAAAGCGGGAAGGATATCTCTTAGGATATATCTGTCAAATAGCTTCAACACTCCACCAAATATACCACAATCCCCTCCCACAATCCATTCCGCATGTTTCTGGTTGGCATCTCCAAATCTGTATTAGTGTCATTCAAAGTGCCCCAATTATATGATATCAAAAACGAACATCTGGGAAGTAGCGCTGCTCTATTTCGATGTAGGGACCGTTTCCCAAACGGTCCGTTCGGGGAACGGACCCTACAAAGAAAAATACCATGCCCAGCACAAAAAAAAAGGCCCCGGGATTCCCGAGGCCTTTTGAGTTTGAGCGTTTGGTTTTAGTACATGTCTCCGCCAGGAGGCATTGGAGGCATCTTCATCTTATCATCCTCAGGGATATCAGAGACCAAACCTTCGGTTGTGAGAAGCAGGCCAGCAATGCTCGCTGCATTCTGAAGAGCTATGCGAACGACCTTGGTAGGATCCAGGATGCCGCCCTTCACGAGATCTTCATACTTCTCTGTGAGAGCATTAAATCCTTTGTCTCCTTCCAGTTCTTTCACTTTTTCGACAACGATCGAGCCTTCTAGTCCTGCATTATTGGCGATCTGGCGCATGGGTTCTTCAACAGCGCGTTTAACGATGTCCACACCGATCTTAATATCGCCTTCCACTTTCAGCGAATCAAGAACGTTTTTGCTCCTCAAAAGAGCAACGCCTCCTCCTGGAACGATTCCCTCTTCGACGGCAGCTTTGGTGGCGTGCATAGCATCCTCCACTCTAGCTTTTTTCTCTTTGAGCTCCGTTTCTGTAGCTGCGCCCACTTTAATCAATGCAACGCCGCCGACCAGCTTGGCCAGCCTCTCCTGCAGTTTTTCTCTGTCATAATCGGATGTGGTATCTTCGATCTGGGTTCTGATCTGTTTGATCCGAGCTTGAACATCCTCAGCACTTCCCTTGCCTTCCACGATCGTGGTGTTGTCCTTATCGATGACAACTTTATTAGCATCACCCAGCCAATCCACAGTGACATTCTCCAACTTGACACCGATATCTTCTGTGATAACTTTTCCACCGGTGAGAACAGCGATGTCTTCTAGCATGGCTTTTCTTCTGTCACCGAATCCGGGGGCTTTAACAGAACAACAGGAAAAAGTGCCTTTGAGTTTGTTGACGACAAGTGTGGCCAGGGCTTCACCCTCGACTTCTTCTGCGATTACCAACAAGGGCCTTCCCATCTTTGCCACATTCTCGAGTAAGGGCAGGAGCTCGCGCAAGTTACTGATCTTCTTCTCATGGAGCAGAATAACAGGGTTTTCCAGGACACACTCCATTCTGTCGGGGTCTGTGATGAAATAGGGAGAGAGATAGCCGCGGTCGAACTGCATGCCTTCCACGATATCCATTGTGGTTTCAAGACCTTTGGCTTCCTCTACAGTGATGACGCCGTCTTTGCCCACTTTGTCCATGGCTTCGGCTATTATTTTTCCGATCGACTCATCGTTGTTCGACGATATGGCTCCTACCTGAGCGATCATATCGCCGCTGACATCACGGCTCATTTTCTTCAAAGCATCGACCACTTCTGCAACAGCTTGATCTATGCCTTTCTTGATCAGATTGGGATTGGCTCCCGCGGTCACATATTTTAGCCCTCCAGCATAAATGCTCTGGGCCAAAACGGTCGCAGTCGTGGTGCCGTCTCCGGCAACATCCGAAGTCTTGGAAGCCACCTCTTTCACAAGCTGAGCACCCATGTTTTCGAGGGGATCAGCCAGCTCAATTTCTTTGGCCACGGTCACACCGTCTTTGGTGCTCAGCGGAGAGCCGAATTTCTTGTCCAGAACGATGTTTTTCCCCCTTGGACCCAATGTGTCTTTGACAACATTGCTCAAAGCGTTGACACCCTTTAAAAGGGCCTGTCTCGCTTCATCTCCGAGTGTAATTTGTTTTGCCATTTTTTCTCCTTTCCACCCACTCAGGTGAGTTTCGCTAAAATCTCTTCTTCACGAACGATGACATGTTCTGTATCGTTGATTGTGACTTCAGTGCCACTGAACTTTCCGATGAGAACCTTATCGCCTTTTTTGACGTCAAGAGGGATAACCTTGCCATCTTCTGCCACTCGCCCTTTTCCGACTGCGATCACTTCCGCTTCCTGGGGTTTTTCTCTGGCAGTATCAGGAATGATAATTCCGCCCTTAACGGTCTCTTTTTCTTCCAAACGCTTCAGAAGAACTCTGTCATGTAAAGGAATCACTTTCATTAAAATCTCCTTTTGATTAATTTTTTAGCAGATTCGCTATTACAGTGCTAATATAATAAAAATCCCCGCTGTTGTCAAGTTAAATATTCAATTTTTTGGCACTCTTCCCTTTAGAGTGCTAATTTTGCTGATTAGTTGATCTTAAGGGCCTTACAGAGGTTATGCAGCGTATTCCGATGGATCCCCAGGGCCTTTGCTATTTTCGTCTTGTTCCCATTGTATTTTTCCGCAGCCGTTTCAATATATATCTTTTCAAACTCTCTCAAGGCTTCTTTTATAGGCAATTCCTTTTCGACCAATTCCGTCACAAGAACAATCATTTTCTGGTGAAGGGAGAGTTCTTTAAACTCTTTTTGCATTTTTCGGCCTCCCGCCTATGATGTCTTCGTATGTCTCTTTAAAAGTGTCTTTGAGTTCCTGTGGGATCACTTTAGCAACAAGCTTGGTCATCCCCAAGCAGTATGGAGCCAGGTAAGAATTCTTTAAGGCCTGTACGCTCACAGGAAAGACGAGCAAAGCAAACACAAGGATCCCACAGATCAAGATCCCTTTTAAAAATCCCAACCCCCCTCCCAGGACATGATTGATAAATTTGATCGGCCCCTTGATAATTTTGGATATCAACCATGAGACGAGCCAGCCCAAACACAAGACAGCAATAAAGACCGTAATAAAACCTAAAAAATGAGAGAGGACATGGCTATCGACCCATCGCAAGTACAATTGAGAAACATAGGGATAGTAAACGAGCGCTAATACCAATCCTAATATAACTGCTGTAAGGCCTAGGACTTGGCGCATGAAACCTTTGATGATCCCAAGGATCAGGCTCACGACAATTATTATGAACAAGACTATATCCAGCCAGTTAAAAATCATAATGATCTCCTTTTCCTGAGTTCCTCTACCATCCAGTATTCACCATTATTTAGGGAGCCAAAAGGAACATGAGGTTTGATGCACCCATGAAAATCAGATCCTGCGGTTGGCACTAGATCGAATTCCATTGCCAATCCCTTATAGTAAGCAGCCATCGGATCATCATGGTAAGAAGTGTACACTTCTAGACCCTGTAATCCAAGGCCTTTAAGCACCTCCAGGTCTTCTCTGGTGACTCGCTCGAAGGGAGCACCCGGATGCGCCAAAACAGGAACACCGCACATTTGCGGTGCCAAAGCGAGAACATCTTTCAGATTGACATTCTGCCGGGGTACAAAGGCCGGCCGACCATCGGCAAAATAGTCCTTGTAGAACAGATAAGGGGCATACATCCTGTTGGCATCGTTGAGGTATTCCTCTAAGAGTGGATCGCCATTTTTTTCAGACTTTATCAACAGCACCTTCGCAATCGTGACTCCCAGAGGCGGATACGGCCCTGCCTCTTCGAGAACTTCCTCCCATTCGATGGAAAATCCGAGTTTTTGGAGCTTCTCCACTCGATTTTTAGCCTCGATGAAGCGCCTGTCTGCGACCTCTGTGACAAGCTCTTTCACGATTGTCCTCTCCCAGTCAATAAAGTACAGCAGAAGATGGAATTCCCGATCAGTGAAGAGTGTTGTCAGTTCAACACCCGGAATGACTTCCAGACCTATCTCTTCCCCGATATTCAGAGCTTCTGGGTAGGCAGCGACACTATCATGATCAGTGATCGAAATAGCGCGAAGCCCCTTTTCTTTAGCCAGATGGACGATGTGTGTTGGCGAAAAATCCCCGTCACTGCTTTTATTGGAATGGATGTGTAAATCGACAGACTCTGTCATCAGAGCTCATTTTTTCCCGTGAGCAATCGATAAATCTCCATATACCTTTCGGAGGTCTGTTCGACGATATCCGGAGGCAAAGGCGGAGGTGGTGATTGTTTATCCCAGTCTGTGCTATCCAGATATTCACGGACGAATTGTTTGTCCAGGCTTGGTTGTGATTGACCCGGAGTGTAGCTGGCGACCGGCCAGAACCGTGATGAGTCCGGCGTAAAAATTTCATCCACAAGGATGATCTCTCCGTTAAGGAGCCCAAACTCAAATTTTGTGTCCGCGATGATAATCCCCTTGGAAAGGGCATGGAGCGATGCTTTTTGGTAGAGTTCGACACTGATCTTTTTGACCTTTTGAGACAATTCCGCTCCCACTAATTTTTGCATCGCTTTAAATGAGATGTTTATGTCATGACCTTCTTCTTCTTTAGTTGCTGGCGTAAATATGACTTCCTCCAGCCTGTCACACTGTTTTAATCCTGGGGGGAGTTTGACTCCGCTCGTTTTTCCTGTATCCCTGTAGTCTCTCCATCCAGAACCTTCAAGATAGCCCCGAACGACACACTCAACGGGCAGGACGTCTGTCTTTTTCACAAGCATGGATCTCTTTTCGACCAGATCTTTAAACGTGTACAATTCCGCAGGATAATCGCTGATATCTGTACTGATCAAGTGATTGGGACAGACGAGAGACGTGAACTCAAACCAAAATTTGGAAAGCTGGGTTAGAATTTTCCCTTTGTTAGGGATAAGAGAAGGCAGCACATAGTCAAAGGCTGATATCCTGTCTGAAGCAATGACCAGGAGGCTGTCTCCGATCTCATACACATCCCTTACTTTCCCCTTTTTATACAACGGAAAATCCGGCAACACAATTTCTGAATAGGTGTTTTTCATAGTAGACTTAGGATAAGAAAAAATAGCTCAAAAATCAACAAAGACCTATGAAGTTGATCAACCTTTCCGCATGATCTCTATCTCTGCGGTAGGAGAACAGATCCAAATCGCAGTGTGTACAGAGATCAACTGAAAAAATATTTTTTTCCGGAACACCCAGTGCTAGGATCTGGGCACGATTTGTTTCTCTTAAGTCAAACAAATATTTCTCTTTCTTAGAGGGATGACTGTCAAAAACTGCATTTTGAAGGCCTTCGCTCTTGAATTTTTCTCTCACATCCTCCCCGACCTCATAGCAGTCCTTGTCTATACAGGGCCCCAGGACAACAGAAAGGGATGTAAAATCGCTGCCATAACTCTGCTGCATCGTCCGGAGAGCCTTTTCGATGACTCTCTTCAGCGTTCCTCTCCATCCGCAATGAACAGCCGCTATAGCTCTATTCTGTGCGTCCACGACAAGAGCAGGAAGACAATCTGCGGTCTTTATGATGAGGAGGATGCCTGGGCGGTTTGTCACGAGAGCATCCCCTTCCATCCTCTCCTGAGGAAACTTTGTGATGATACGGATGATATCCGAGTGTGTCTGTCTGAGGGACACACGCTGAAATCCAGCTAAATCTGGCGTTGATTCAAAATTATCTTCCTTCCAATATCGCGTTCCAAAACCATGGACAAGAAACGGGATCTGCTCTAACGCCTCCACCACTCGATATTTTCCTGTTGAATTATTCATAAAAGCTGCCGATACCTTCCTTCATAAAACCTCAATATCATAATACTATCGGCATCTTTTACCCTTCGGGCGAACCGATTTCACAGCATCGGCTTCGTTGTAGCCCATTCGCAGTAGTTCACTACAACTTCATGAGCCACTTCCTTGTCTTTGCAGCGACCTCGGTCCGTGAATAATCCATCTCCACTTGGAATATTCGTAAACCTCAACTCGTAAATAATCCATTTTTTCCGGAATTATTCATAAAATCGGTAAATTAATCCTTCAACAAAGGAGAAAACCATGAAA
>CAZXJE010000066.1:11885-14476 GCA_964640835.1 uncultured Eubacteriales bacterium | reverse complement strand
ACGAGTAAAACCAGGGCTGAAACAGAGGAAATTCGAAGGCAAACGGAAAACATCCATCCATTCATCGTAGAAAATGGAGGCGCCATATTTATTCCTGAAGACTATTTTCCCCAAGAATCCGAAAGGACAATCGAATTCACTCAAAAGGGTAAAAAGAGCGCAGAATATCAGATTATCGAGATGGGAACTCCCTATGCACATCTCAGAGAAGCCCTTTCCCAGATTCAAGCTCTGTATCCCGGAAAGATTAAAGGCTTTGGTGACCTGTCTGTCGAGGAAGTCGCCAGACTCTGCGAATTATCACTGGATGATGCCGAATTAGCCAAACACAGAGAGTACGACGAGCCTTTTATCCTTGAAGAGGAGAGTTTGTTAGACGAGATACAAGATGCTGCAAGGCACTCAAACCTCCAGATCACTCAGGGGGGACGATTCTATCACCTCATGGGAGCCAACGACAAAGGTCAGGCGGTTTTGCGCCTCATCGAGATTTACGGACAAAAATTCGACGTGTTAAGAAGCGTAGCCCTGGGAGACAGCCTCAACGACTTGCCGATGCTGGCCGCTGTCGACATCCCTATCTTGCTCCCTAAACCTGATGACCGCTATGATTCATCAGTGAAAGTCCACGGATTGATCTTTGCCGAAAACACTGGTCCAACAGGATGGTGCGATGCTGTACTCAAAATCATCCACGGCTCCATATGAATTAAAAATCCAATACAAAACCTGTGATTCCAATCCGATTGAATTTCTAAGCGAAATCCATTATTCTTGAAAACTAAAATGGATAGTAAAACTAAAATTTATAAGGAGAGTTCTATGACTAAAAAAATTCAAATCTTGCTCTTCATCCTGATTTTTCTTTCCTGTTCACTGTTCATCCACGCCCAGAAGAAAGGAGATAAAACAGAAGAGAAGGATCCGATTTCCAAATTGTCCTTAAGCGCACTTAAATTCAGAGCCATCGGGCCGGCGTTGACCTCGGGCCGGATTTCTGATTTCGCTGTTAATCCCAAAAATAAAAGCGAATTCTATGTAGCCACATCATCTGGCGGTGTCTGGAAAACCGTAAACGCCGGGACCACTTTCACACCGATCTTCGACAAGCAAGGCTCCTACTCCATCGGATGTATCACCATGGACCCGAATAACAAGAATGTCTTGTGGGTGGGAACAGGCGAGAACAACAACCAGAGAAGTGTGGCCTATGGGGATGGTGTCTTCAAATCCGAGGACGGCGGAAAATCCTGGAAGAATATGGGTCTCAAAAATTCTGAGCATATCGGCACAATCGCAGTCGATCCGAGAGATTCTGATGTCGTCTATGTGGCCGCATATGGGCCGTTATGGAATGCGGGAGGAGACAGAGGCATTTACAAGACTACAGATGGCGGTAAAAACTGGGAGGCCGTGCTGACCATTGATGAACACACGGGTGTCAGTGAAGTCCACCTCGACCCACGTGACCCTGATGTGATCTACGCAGTCGCCCATCAAAGACGCCGCCGAGTGTGGACATATCTCGGAGGAGGGCCCGAATCAGCCATTTACAAATCTAAAGATGCCGGCGCCTCCTTTTCGAAGATCAACAAAGGCCTGCCCGGAGGAGACCTGGGGCGCATCGGTTTAGCGATTTCCCCCATTGATTCCAATACGATATACGCCATCGTTGAAGCCCAACAAGGTAAAGGAGGATTCTATAGAAGCACAAATGCGGGCGCTTCCTGGGAGAAACAAAGCAGCTACACATCTCGAGGAAATTACTATCAGGAAATATTCTGCGATCCCAAGGATATTGATAGAGTATACTCGATGGATGTGTACCTCCAGGTCACAGACGACGGAGGCAAGACTTTCAGAAATCTTGGCGAGCGGAGCAAACATGTGGACAACCATGCCATGTGGATCGATCCTGACAATACCGAATATTATCTTGTCGGCTGCGATGGAGGGATCTATGAATCCTTTGACAGGGGCAAAACATGGAAGTTTATGCCAAATCTTTCTGTCACCCAGTTCTACAAAGTTGCGATCGATTATGCAGAGCCTTTTTATTTTGTCTATGGCGGAACACAGGACAACTACAGCCTGGGAGGCCCTTCTCGAACTACTAGTGCCCATGGAATCGTAAATTCGGATTGGTATACCACACAAGGAGGTGATGGTTTCGAATCCCAGGTGGATCCCAAAGACCCGAATATCGTCTACGCACAATCTCAACATGGAAATCTTGTACGATTCGATAAAAAAAGCGGCGAGAAAATGGGGATAAAACCACGGGAAAGAAAAGGGGAGAAATCCTACAGGTGGAATTGGGATGCCCCACTTTTGATCAGTTCTCACTCCCACACACGACTATATTTCGCAGCAAACAAAATCTTTCGGAGCGGCGATAGAGGAAATACCTGGACAGTCATCAGTGATGACCTCTCTCGCCAGATCGACAGGAATACGCTTCCAATCATGGGCAGAGTGTGGCCAATGGATGCCGTGGCTAAAAATGCATCGACATCCCAGTACGGAAACATCGTTGCCCTGGATGAATCCCCCATCCAGGAAGATCTGCTGTATGTGGGAACGGACGATGG
>CAZXJE010000066.1:0-11785 GCA_964640835.1 uncultured Eubacteriales bacterium | reverse complement strand
GCAGAAGACCATGTGAATAAAGACCTTCTCTTTGCTGGCACAGAGTTCGGCCTATTCTTTACGGCCGACGGCGGCAGGAGCTGGAAACAACTCAAAGCAGGCCTTCCGGTAATTGCGATTCGTGACATCGCCATCCAAAGAAGAGAGAATGACTTGGTCCTGGCCAGTTTCGGAAGGGGTTTTTATGTGTTGGATGATTACACACCGTTGAGGGAGCTCAAGTCTGTTGTCGCTCAAAAGGAGGCCCACATCTTCCCGGTCAAAACATCTTTGATGTTTGTACAGAGTGCACCTCTTGGCTCCTTGGGAACACAGTCAAAGGCATTCCAGGGTGAAAACTACTTTACGGCCGCAAATCCCCCAGTCGGAGCGTCATTCACCTATTATCTTAAAGAAGATATCAAAACGCAGGAAGACAGACGCAAAGATAAGGAAAAGACGCTCATCAAAGAAAAAAAACCCGTTCCCTATCCGACTTACGAACAGCTCAAAGCAGAGGAAGAGGAGGAGACGGCCTTCCTGATCTTTACAATTCTCGATGAGGAGGACAATGTCATTCGGAGCTTGAGAGAAAAAGCTACCTCTGGATTTCACAGGATGAATTGGGATCTGAAGTATCCGGGTGTGAATCCAGTTCGCTCGAGAGATATGAGCCCGACAAAAAGCGGTCCTTCCAGCACTTTTGTTTTACCGGGCAAATACAAGGTCTTCTTGTCTAAGTCCGTAAACGGAGAGGTCACAAAACTCACAGAACCCGTGACTTTTGAGGCTGTGACTCTTGCGAACGTGTCACTCCCTGCTGAAGATCGTGCGGAACTAGTGGCCTTCCAGAAAAATGTGAGGGAGATCCGTCGGGCTGTCACGGCATCATCCAGGGTTTTGGGAGAGATCTCAGAGAAAGTCGATCACTACAGAGCGGCACTAAAAAGTCTCACTGCTCCGGATTCCGATCTTATCTCAGATATTAATACGTTAGAAAAGAAGGTAATAGTGTTAGAGGTTAAATTTAATGGCGACAGGACCATGAGGAGGGCAGATAAAGATTCCGTTCCTGGAATCTCCACTCGGATAAGAAGCATCACATACGAACAATCCAGATCGACATCAGCACCTACACAAACACAAAGGGACGCCTATGAAATAGTAGCAGAGGAGTTTGCTCCCGTCCTGGCAGAATTGAAGAAGATCATGGAAGAGGATATAGAGAAGATCGAGAAAAAATTAGAGGGATTGGGAGCACCATACACTCCGGGGCGGCTTCCCGTGTGGGAAAAGAAATAAAGACATAGAACTTCTACAATCTTGAAAAAGGAAAAGAACGAGTTTGCGGTTTTTTCTTCACGGACACACCCGCCAAACTTGTACGGTGATGTGTTGTGGCTCTCTTCTTTAATCCTCTCTCTGGTGCTATAAAGGGTAAACTTTGATATAAAAAAACTACCATCACCTTCAAATTTTTGTATCCTGGTACGACAAAACATATGAGTGAGGATACAGGTGAAACTCTGTAATGCTAAAATTTTTGTTTCTATAGCCGTGCTTTGTCTTTTAACTCCCTTTTTTACTGCGGCACAAGATACCCAAAAGAAAGATGCCGGATCATTCCATCTCTACTTTGAGAACGACACATTCATGAGTACGGATCGCGGTTTCACGCATGGATTTAGGTTTAGCTGGTACTCGAACGATAAACATAATAAGAAGCCGGGCTTTCAGAACTATATCTCCCTCTCTGTCGGCCAAAATATTTACACACCTGATAACCTAAAGCAAACCCAACTGGATGAACTAGACCGTCCCTATGCAGGATATCTCTACTTTGGAATTGGGATCCACAGAAGAAACACTCACTGGATGGACACCTTTGAATTCGATCTCGGAGTTGTTGGTCCTCATTCATATGCAGAAGAAGTTCAAAAGGCCACTCATTTTCTTTTAAACAACCAAACACCATCCGGATGGCATAACCAACTCAAAGATGAGTTCGCTGTCCAAATGATCTACGAACACAAGGTGAAATTATACCAGGCAGGAGAGAGCGATGGACTCGGATTCGAAATAATCCCACACTTCGGAGGGGGACTCGGAAACGTCTATATATATGCCAATGTAGGATATCAGATCCGTCTGGGATGGAAAATTCCTGATGATTTTGGGATGGGACCTTTCCGGCCTGGAGGGGATTGCAACATCAATGCCAGAAGCCGAAAGGGATTGGGCGCACATGCCTTTTTTGCTCTTGATGGGCAAGCTGTTGCGCGAAATATTTTTCTAGATGGCAATACATTTCTCGATAGTCATAAAGTGGAAAAAAAACCTCTCACAGCAAATATATTGACGGGATTGAGTTTAATCGCGGGTGATTTTAATTTCAGTTTCACTTATGTGTTCTGGACAAAAAAGTTCATGACTGAAAAAAATAGGAATCGCTTTGCAGCTCTAAATCTCTCCTACGTCTACTAATCTGGATTATTCATAAAAGCTGCTAACAAATACATATTTAAAAAACTTACCTTAAAGGAAAACTCAATATCTTATTGTTAGCAGCTTTTACCCTAAGGGCGAACCGATCTCACTACAAAGCCTTCGTTGCAGTCCATTCGATGTAGTTCACTACATCTTCATGGGCCACTGCCTCGCCTTTGCAGCGACCTCGGCTCGTGAATAATCCATTTCTTCTTGGATTATTCAATAACAATCTCATCGGCAAATATCCACGCTTTGTTGCCTGCCCCGTTGTGCCAGTGGGGACACACCTTTCGATTCTTTGCCCTTACTCTAACGAATCGTGCTCTTGTTGGCTGAAACGATATACTAAAATCTTTGCGAATGGCCCCTTCTTTTTCTGGAGGGACATCGTTCTTCAATGTCCCGATGACACGGAAATTATTGCCATCATCTGATACAGCATACTCCACCTCGAGCGGCATAAAGATCCAGGAGTTCTGATCTTGGAGGAAGCCTGTTACAATTCTTCGGAGATTCTCTCTTGTTCCCAGATCGATCACAGCATCGAGGTCCACACCGTGATAACCCTGCCAGGTTCCCGTCCTGAAATCGTCTGTCCCTCGGATTGTGTCGATCAGGGCAATATCCCCCCCTGCCGAGTACTGGGAGCTGTAGGCAGTGTTAAGAGCGATCTTTCGGTTATGAGTTATCTTTGTGAACATGGCTGTCATCACAAAACTCGGATCCCACCCTTCTTTGGTAGCAAGAGCTTTGACAGTTGCAGAACTGTTTAGCCGGACTGGTTGTTTATATATAGGGGAGTGAATGGTCGGCTCACTCCCATCAAGCGTAAAGTGAATGTCTGCATCGCTCATAAGTGAATCTAAATCGATTTCCGTAGACTGGGAAAATGTCCTTTCTCCCGATGCAACAACTGGTACAGAAAGAATTTCATGATCTATGATTTCAGAATGTGGAATATCCTCATCTTGACTCCCCCACTCCCTGCCGGGTTCAGAACCCATTTCAAAGACCAGTTCCCCGCCTATCACTACATCCCCGTGCAGCACATATGACTTCCGGTAAGGCTTGCCATTTAATGTGGCACTCTGGATATAAAGATTCCTTGTCGGATTTTTATTAGCTATGATGATGAATGTCTTCCCATTTCCGAGATCGATTTTGGCCTTGGTGAAAAGTGGTGTGCCGATCACATACTCGCCATTCCCAGGACAAACCGGATAAAAGCCCAGTGCGCTCAACACATACCACGAAGACATCTGACCACAATCTTCGTTTCCGCACAATCCATCTGACTGTGCAGTGTACAGCTTATCTATAATTTCTCTGACACGTTCTTGTGTTCTCCAAGGCTGGTTAGCGTAATTATAGAGATAGGCCATATGATGGCTGGGTTCGTTCCCGTGGGCGTACTGGCCGATCAATCCAGTGATGTCAGGCTGTCGTCTTCCCGAAACCTCCGGATCCGCGACGAACAGGCCATCGAGCTTTTCGACAAAACTATCCTTCCCACCCATGAACCTAATCAAACCAGATAAATCCTGGGGCACATAAAAACTGTACTGCCAGGAATTGGCCTCTGTGTAGTTAAAATTCACTTCGGCTGGGTCGAAGGGAAAAAACCAACTCCCGTTCATCTTTGCGCGCATGAAACCCGAATCAGGATTGAACACGTTCTTATAATATTGGGCGCGTTGAATGAACCTCTTGAAATCCTTTTCCTGTCCCAAGTCCTTGGCCATCTGTGCGATACACCAGTCATCATAGGCATACTCCAAAGTTTTGGACACGGATTCCGAATCTTTATCAGCCGGGATATAACCAAGGCTTTTATAGTATTCCAAACCGTGATGATCCAGATCAGCACTGTGTTTCATGGCTTCAAAAGCCTTCTCTACATCATATGCTCGGATGCCTTTCATGTACGCATCCGCAATGACAGGGATCGCATGATAACCGATCATACAACCCGTGTAGTTGGCGGCTAGCTCCCAAATGGGCAGTTTCCCACCATGCTCATACTGCGCGAGAAAAGTCTTAATAAAATCCTTGGTCCTTTCAGGCTCGATGATCGTAAATAGAGGGTGCGTTGCTCGGTAAGTATCCCACAAGGAAAACACAGTGTAATTCACAAAATCCTCAGCACGGTGGACATCAAGATCCATCCCTCTGTATTGGCCATCCACATCCATGTATACATTGGGATTGAGAAGAGAGTGGTACAGGGCTGTATAGAAGATGGTCGACTGCTCTTCTGTTCCCCCTTCAACCCGGATTTTGCTCAAGGCCTGATTCCATTTGTGATCGGCCGCCCTGGCTACACGGGCAAAATCCCAATCGGGAGCCTCTGTCTCCAAATTCTTTCGCGCGCCATCGATGCTCACGGCTGATATTCCGACCTTGACGAAGATCGCCTCATTATTCTTCGTGGAATATTGAACATAGGCTTTAAGATCCTTTCCTGTGACTTCACGTAGATCTTTCGTGATTTTTTCATCCTGAGAAATTCCAAAACTCTTAAACGGCTTGGAAAATCGGGCCACAAAATAGACATGCTGGTCCTGTGCCCACTGGCGCGAGCGGCGCATCCCTTCGACCTGTGAATCACCGACAACCCTTAGACGCGACTCCAAAACCTGGTCCCTATGTGTGAGGTCAAAGATAATAAAACTCTGATCTCCCTCCGGAAAAGTATATTCGTGAAATCCTACGCGCTCCGTGCAGGTGATTTCCACGCCTATTCCATAATCCTCAAGAAAGACCTTGTAGTATCCGGGAGAGGCCCCTTCTGTTTCGTGCAGAAATCGCGAACAGTAGCCTGACTCTGGATCATCTGCACTTCCTCTTCCGAGTTTCAGAGAGCCAACTGTCGGCATCAGAAGGATATCTCCATAATCTGACACTCCAGTCCCGCTCAGATGGGTGTGACTAAAGCCATAGATCACATTGTCGGATATGTGGTACCCGGAACAGCCATCCCAACCCGTCAACCTCGTGTCGGGGCTCAACTGCACCATGCCAAAAGGGAGAGTGGCGCCAGGATAGGTATGACCATGCCCTCCGGTGCCGATAAAAGGATCGACAAACTTGGTCAGAGATTCCTCTTTACGAGACACGCAGACCAAGATAGATATCAAGGATATAGCAAGTATAGGAATAAAAAAAAGTTCTTTCCGGCTCATGGATCCCCTCCCTGAGGAGCTCATTCCATAGATGGGCTTATTATGACCTCTTGAATAATATATCAAAAAAGCCTTGATGCGGGAATAGCACAAACTAGCGGATACTGAGAAGCAACAACATTGGGCTAATCAAAAAAAAATTTCTGAAGCTGTTCAAGGCCATAAATCGCGTCGGCCTGGAGATTAATACGCACAATGCGTCTTTTTCTTTCTAGGAGAGCTAGATAGTCACCGTTAGCTTGCGCACGGATGATTTGACCGAAAGTAAAATCCGTTTCAGGGACATTACAATCTTTGCTGGGATCATCCACAAGTTGAATGAAGAGCCCTGTATTCGGTCCTCCTTTATGGAGCTGGCCTGTCGAATGAAGAAAGCGTGGCCCGAATCCAAGGGTTGTCGACAATTGTGTGCGGTTCAAAAGCATTTTTCGAATCCTCTGAAGTGCATCTGTAGCTGCGGAGCTTGGCTGGAGAAATGCCTGTAAGGAAACATAATCCCCTCTTTTAGCTTGAGATATCCAACTCTCCAAGGCCGCTGATAAGGATTCGTGATCTGAGATCTCCAGTGTCCCATGGTTTCCAGCATCCACTGTTTCTGTGATTTCGTTCTCGACCTCCGATATCCCAGGGGTTCGCATGATCCTTTTTGTGAAATCCTTTGCGAACTGTACATCTGGTTGATTGAAGGGATTTATCCCCATCACTGCCCCTGCAGCAGCTACAGCAATTTCCCAATGAAAAAACTCCTGACCCAGATCGTACACATCTTCCAGATGGATGCGAATAACAGGGTGTCCGAGAACAGAAAGTTCATCGAACAATCTCTCAAGGCCCTCATCACTTTCGCCATCGAGGAAAATCCCGATGAATAATCTATCCTTGCTGTAATCTTTTGCAAACCCGATGGGTTCATTCACTACAGGAAGTATCCCTTTTCCATTCTTGCCAGTGCTCTCAGCGACAAGCTGCTCCACCCAGTCAGAAAAACTGTTCAAGGAGGGTGTGGTCATCAATGTGATTTTATTCCTAGCGCCAGAGAGCTCACCCAGAGTAGCACCCAAAACAATTCCTGCAGGATCCTCTCCCGAACTAGAAAACGCAAAATTCTCAGCAGCATTTTGTGCCCTATCAATGAGTTTTTTAACATCTACACCGATAAGAGCCGCAGGCACAAGGCCAAATAAAGTGAGTGCAGAATATCGTCCCCCAACATCAGGAGGAGCGGCAAAAACTGCCCTGAATCCCCTTCCTTTAGCCAAACTTTCAAGAGATGATCCAGGATCGGTGATGGCCACAAAATGTTTGCCCGGATCTTCACATAGCTGCTTTGTCCTATTCCAGAAATACCGGAAAAGAGATAGAGTCTCAAGTGTGGTCCCAGACTTACTTGAAATACAAAACAGAGTGTTTGATAAGGGCAAACGATCTTCCAAAGATCGGACGGCTTCCGGATGAGTGCTGTCCAAAACAGTGAGTTCGGGATATCCCAGGGAGCTCCCAAAACACTTAGCGAAGACTTCGGATGCGAGGCTCGATCCACCCATTCCCAACAGCACAACATGAGTAATGCCATCTGATCTCACTTTTTCTGCGAACGCAACCAAGTCGTCCAATACTTGATGTTCAACATTAGGCAGGGTCAACCATCCAAGACGGTCTGAGAGCTCTGGTACAGGCTCGGCACACCAGAGCGTGTGGTCTTTGCTCCAGAGTCTCTTGACAAGCTTTTGATCCACCCAACTAGCCAGCCTATCATCTACACGGGTTCTGTACTCACCCAACTCAAAGCTTGTGCGATCTGTGAAATTTTTCATTCCTCTTTCCATTCAATAAAGGGGACAGGCTACTTTTTTTTCTACCTCTGGAAAAAGTAGCCTGTCCCCTATTTTGGTGCATTTGAGATTTTTAGTATATCAGAAACCACATGCCTTACAAAAGCAAGAGGATTCCAGAAAATTCTCATCGGACCATTAAAGTATCATTCTTATTAGATATCCACTTGAAATTTTCCTCTAAATCTGGAAATATAGAGAGCTTGAATTATTTACACAATTACCCAGGTTAGCGATAAATGAAAACGGTCCAAACAAACAATAAAAGCTCTTCAACCTCTTCGCAGGACACACAGGTCGGCTTGAGCCGCGATCTCAGCCTCTTCTCGGTCACCATGATCGGTGTGGGGGCGATGATCGGCGCAGGAATCTTTGTTCTTACCGGAATCGCGGCTGGAGTGGCCGGGCCAGCCATCATGCTTGCTTTTCTCCTTAATGGCATCGTCGCTATATTCACTGCTTCAGCCTACGCAGAATTGGGCGGATCGATCCCAGAAGCGGGCGGTGGGTACCTCTGGGTAAAATCGAGCCTTCCACAGCCATCCGGATTTCTTTCGGGCTGGATGTCCTGGATGGCCCATTCTGTGGCCTGCGCACTCTACGCTGTCGGTTTCGGCGCATACTTCGGGGAGGTCTTCCATGAATTTGGCGCTCACCTCTCTATCCCCCCTGAGATCCTGAAAAAAATGTTGGCCGTAGTGATCGTGATCCTCTTCACATACATTAATTTTAAGGGGGCAAAAGAAACAGGAAAAGCGGGTAACATCGCCACTATGCTGAAGATCTCCATTTTATTCCTGTTTATCCTCCTCGGATCAAAAATCATATCCTCTGAACCAAGCCGGATTGCCCACTTCACGCCATTCTTCGGGAAGGGTTTTTTTGGAATCCTCACGGCGATGGGCCTCACCTACATTGCATTCGAAGGCTATGAGATCATTGCCCAAAGCGGAGAGGAAGTCAAAGACCCCGAGAAAAACATCCCCAAGGCCATTTTTATCTCCCTCTTGATCGTTGTCCCCATATATATCCTGGTGGCTTTTGTCGCTTTGGGCGTTGTCAATCCTGGCGATATGACAGCTTGGGACTTTCTCGCCGCTAAAAAAGAAGTGGCCATGGTGGAAGCAGCCCGTAACATCTCTTACTGGGGAAGCGCTCTCCTTTTGATCGGGGGCCTGCTCTCAACCATATCCGCTCTGAATGCGACAATATACAGCTCTTCCCGCGTCTCATTCGCCATGGGAAGAGACCACAACCTGCCCCCGATATTCGGGCGTATTCATAAGAGATTCAAGACCCCGGATGGATCCCTTTTTGTCTCTTCAGTTCTTATCATTTTAATGGTACTCATACTTCCCATAGAAGACATCGCCTCGAGTGCAGACATCATGTTTTTATTCCTATTCATATTCGTAAACGTTGCACTGATCCACATCCGAAGGAAGACTCCGCAACTCCTCAAGGGCTACAAATCACCCCTCTTCCCTCTTTTTCCTGTGTTGGGCATTTTAACACAGGGCGTTCTCATAGTCGTGATGTTTTTGTACAGTCCAAAGGCCTTCTTTCTGAGCCTCCTCTGGATAGGAGCGGGTCTATCGATCTACTACGGCTATGCCAAGCACAGAGAAAAAGCGGAAGTGGGGCCCAAGATCATCGTCGAAGAAAAAGAGCTGGCCCACAAGGATTTTAAGATCATTCTGGGAATCGACACAAAGAATGATGTGCTCCCTCTAATGAATACAGCGCTTCCCATCGCTAAAGAAAAGGACGGAGAGATCTTCGTAACTCATGTGATCCCACTTCCTCCCCAAACACCCTTAAACGTCGGAAAACAGTTCCTCAAAGAGAGAAAAAATTTACTGAAAGAAGCCGACGAGATGGGCGATCGATACAATGTTCCTGTCAGCTTCAACATCCGCGTGTCTCGTGAGATCTATCACGGCCTTCTGGACAGTGTCGTGGAGTACAAGGGGAACGCTTTGTTATTGGGAAGTGGGGCAGCAACAAGAAGAGAAAAGCTCCTGGGGAGTGTTCTTGATCCACTCGTCCAAGAAGCCCCATGCGATGTTGGTGTCCTCAAAATAAAGAAGGACACTAAGATCAAGAAGATCCTCCTCCCCACAGCAGGCGGGCCTAATGCCAAACTGGCTTTCGAGTGGGGGTCCTGGATCGCTCAACAGAACAAGGGAACATTGACATTGCTTTCTATCGTTAGCGATGAGCGAAAGATCAAAAGGGGTCAGAGTTGTCTTCTGGAAACGAAAAAAACTGTCGAACATGAGACAAAAAGAGTCGAGGAAAAAATCGTCTATGGCACGGATATCCTGAAGACCATCCTCAAGGAGAGCAAAGGGTATGACATGATCCTCATCGGGGCCTCAAAAGCTGGGTTGTGGCAGCGAATACGATTCGGAACGATCCCTGAAAAATTAACCCGGCGATCTCCGGTATCCGTTCTCGTTGTCAGAAAATACGAGGGCCTCATAAAAAACTGGCTGAGACGGTTCGTCGCAGGATAGCTTACACCTAAACATTTCACGATAGGAAATTTTTTATGCCTTCCAATGATATAATCCTTGTTCTCGTTATCGTCGTTTGCGCCGTGATACTCTTTGTTTCAGAAAAACTCCGGATAGACTTCATCGCAATGTGTGTGCTGCTAGCCCTGTTGCTCCTCAAGCTCATTGAACCTGAACAGGCATTGTATGGTTTTGCAAATCCCGCCACTGGCATCATAGCATCTATGTTTATCTTGAGTGCAGGACTGGTCCGCACCGGTCTTGTCGGTTGGCTGGCACGGCGAATAGACAGGCTGGGAGGGAAATCTCCAAAGCAGCTCCTCCTGGTTTTGTGTTTAACAGCAGCTGCACTTTCCGCCTTTATCATAAACTCTGCGATCGTGGCGATCTTTATTCCGGTCTGTTTCGCCCTGGCAAAATCCCGCCGGATTCCTGTATCCCGGATCTTGATCCCGATCGCTTTTTCCAGTCAATTGGGAGGAGTCTGCACACTCATCGGTTCATCAACTAACATTCTAGTCGATTCCATTGCCCGGACCAGTGGTCATCAAGGTTTTCATATCTTTGAATTTGCCCGTCTCGGATTGATCTTGATGGCCATCGGAATCCTTTATATCGTGCTTTTTTCATCTCAACTGATCCCCAAACGAAAAAGCGCCTACCAACAGATCGATAAATACCGCCTCGCCGATTATCTCGCTGAGCTATCTGTTACAGAGCGTTCGTCCCTGATCGGTCAAAAATGGGAGAAGATCAAAGACAAAGAAATCAAAAACATCGACCTTATCCAGATCATCCGGAGGAAAAAAGCCGTTTGGAAACCCCTAACGACAATCATTCGCAGTGGAGATATTCTTCTTGTTCACAGCAACGCAGCCAAACTCCTGAAGATGAAAGACGTTTACAAGCTCCACACCAACGCCGATGCTGTCATCGATGACCAGAAACTCAGCTCTGATGAAGTGAAACTCATAGAGACTCTCATCCCACCCCGATCTCCTCTTTTGGGCCGGACCTTAGAAAATTCGGATTTTGTTAAAAGATATGGATGTGTTGTGCTCGCCTTACAGAGGCGCGGCAAGATTCTGAGAGAAAGACTTGTGGATATCCAGCTCGACAGTGGGGATACACTTTTGTTGCAATGTGATAAGGACGACGTGGACCGCCTCCTCTCTTCCAGTGATCTGGTCGTGACCAATGAACTGACCGATCTTCATCTCAGAAAAGACAGAGCTTTTATTGCTCTTTTTTTTCTCGCTCTGGTCGTTTCTCTGGCTGCTTTCAACATCGTACCTCTCCTCACGGCAGCCCTGATCGGTGCCATTGGAATGATCCTGGGAAAATGTTTGACCCTTGAGGAGGCCTATCAAGCGATCGATTGGAAGGTCATATTTTTATTTGGGGGGATGATTCCTTTAGGGATGGCAATGTATCAAACAGGAGCGGCAGCATGGCTGGCGAACACAGTCATAAAATCTGCCGCAGATTTTGGACCGCTTGCAGTCCTGGCCGCACTTTATTTGCTTACTGCAATACTTACGGAACTGATGTCCAACGTGGCTGCGGCAATACTCCTCGCACCGGTCGCAATAGCTCTAGCAACAAAACTCGGCGTTAGCCCACATCCTTTCCTCATAGCGATCACATTTGCGGCATCGACGAGTTTTTCGACGCCTATCGGTTATCAGACCAATACCATGATCTATGCACCGGGAGGATATCGCTTTTTTGACTTTGCCAGGATAGGTGCCCCACTTAATTTGATATTCTGGGCAATAGCAGT
>CAZXJE010000065.1:9526-14559 GCA_964640835.1 uncultured Eubacteriales bacterium | reverse complement strand
CGGTGCAGGGACTCGAAGTGAAAATTGTCGATGATGCCGATGATGGTCAGATCTTTTTCAGTCCACCAGATACGGAGTTTTTTTCCGACCGGATTCTCGATCCCGAAGTACTCAGCGGCTTTTTTGTTGATCACAACGGCGTTAACATCGGAGGGAAAATCCCGCGACATGAATCGACCCTCCAGCATTTGAATACTCAAAACATCGGCAAAATCCTGGTCACAGGTCATGAAGTTCATGTTCAAAGGCCGTTCACGCTCGATGCCCTCCACACCGATACCCCAATTGGGAGTGCCCCGGCCGGGAACCGACCGGACCGCCGTCACTCCGAGAACGTCAGACTGCTGTTTCAGCCGCTCCATATAGGGCTTTAGCTGGCCACCCAGAGTGTCAGCATTGTGGATGACAACCACATGCTCCTTGTCAAAGCCCAGCCTCTGATTCTTGATGTATTCTAACTGCCGGAAAATGACAAGGGACCCGATAATGAGCAGGACGGACATCGAGAACTGGAAAACGACCAACCCGTTGCGCAGGAAGAGGGCACCACGCCCCCTGCCAGACAAAGGGGATCCCTTTAAAACACGGGTTAGTTTGAATGAAGAAAGAAAAAATGCCGGATAGAGACCGGCGAGAATACCAATCCCCAGAGCCAGGCCCAACAGCCCCGGGATGACAAATGGGTTCCCGAGATAGGGCAGGGCCAAAGACTTCCCCGTCAGATTCCGATAGAAGGGGAGTGCAATCTGGATGAGAATGACGGCGAAGACCAGGGCTATCAGGCTCATCAGAACGGATTCACCCAAAAACTGCTGGATGAGCTGCCTTCGTTGAGAGCCGACGACTTTACGCAACCCCACTTCTTTAGCGCGGCCAGTGGACCGGGCTGTGGCCAGGTTGACGAAATTGATGCCGGCGATCAGGAGAATTAGGACCGCCACTATGATGAACAATCTGACGTAGGCCATGCTTCCGTTGGGCTGGTTGCCCGTCACCAAATCCGAGTGAAGGTGGATCTGCGTGATGTGATCCAAGGTCCAGATCCAGGGGATGTGCTCCTCTCCTCCCCTGAAGTGGACTTTGTCTATCTCTACAAGTTTCTCCTCCATGAGGCCCTGCGTCACGCCCCCCTCAAGAGTGACATAGGTGACATAGTTGTTCCATGTCCAACCCAAACTGGGCTCGGGGAAAACGGTTTTCATAGAAATGAGCATGTCGAACCGGAAATGGGAGTTCTGAGGAATGTCTTCCATCACACCCGTGACCTTGAAAAATTCCTTTTCACCTGTCGCCATCATCTCGATGGTTTTATCTAGGGGATCCTCATCGCCAAAATATTTTTTGGCGAGGGATTGGGTCATCACCATCATATGGGGATCCTTGAGTGCCGTTTCAGGGTTGCCCTTGAGGAGAGGGAAGCTGAAGACATCAAAAAAAGAGGGTTCTGCGCAGAAAACATCAGTTTCTTTGAAGGCGGTATCCCGATATCGGATGATCACATCTCCCACAGGGCCTGAGAGCTGAGTGATGAACTCGACCTGCGGGTATTTCTCCCGGATGGTTTGGGCCAGGATGAAAGGTGTTCCCAACTGATGGATCCGTGAATCCCCATCGTTCGACCAGTCGGCCTTCATCCGGTAGGTCCTGTCGGCCTTTTCATGAAACTTGTCATAGCTCATCTCGTTTGTGATATATAAAAATATCAGGACACTAGCTGCTATCCCGACGGCCAGGCCCAGAATATTTATAAAGGCGTAACCCTTATGTTTGAGCAGATTTCTAACGGCAACCTTAAAATAGTTTTTGATCATGATTTTCTCCGATAAAAACACATTTTTCTGAAGTAGCCAAATCCCCTGCGATGATTTTCCTGGACACACCTGAATCGACCGATGCATAACATCATTATTCTGTACATAACAGTCATATATTATATAGACGGTTTTTTGGGGGAAAGGTTGTTCTCCTGGTAATAGATCTTTGAAAGGATGCCGACCGACAGCCACCCTGTGGCCCTTAAGCTTATTTTCATTTGGCAAATTGATTAAACTCTGCCATGATAATATCGTATAAATGAATGATATTCATGGGATTGAAAGGATAGGATCATGTTAGAAAAAAAGACCCGATCTTTGCGATTGAGCAGGCGTGGATTTATCCACTCCTCTTTATCCGTGGCCGCGGGCTTCGGCCTCGCTGGAAAAAACAAGCTGTTTGGAGGAAGTGTCCAGGAATCCCAGGCTGAAAAATCTAAAATCAAGGAATACAAGCTCCTGGGACGAACAGGATTTAAAGTGTCAGACATCGGTTTCGGCGCCGGGAACCTGGCCGATCCAGCCCTTTTTGAAGCAGCTCTGGATGCAGGCGTGAACTATGTCGACACGGCCGAACATTACGCCCGGGGCAATTCTGAACGGACGATCGGCCAGGCTATAAAGGGCAGAGACAGAAAAAAACTATTCATCACGGGGAAACTGAACTTTGGGTTTGGGAAATCCACCAAAGAGGGGATTAAGGCCCGGGCACAAAAATGTTTGGAAAGGCTCCAAACGGATTACCTCGACTGCTTGATGATCCACATGACTCCCGCGCTCGAACAGATAAAACGTGAAGGATATCATGAAGCTATCAGAGAACTTAAGGCTGAGGGAAGGGTCAAATTCACCGGATTGTCAAACCATGGCATCGAACATCGGTATGCAGGATTTATCAAGGATCCTATGGATCAGGTGATCCTTGCGGCCGCTGATGACGGGCGCTTCGATGTGGTGCTTTTCACTTACAACTTTATCCAGAGAGACAAAGGAGAAAGGATCCTGAAGGCCTGCCGAGAGAAGAACATGGGCGCGACTCTGATGAAAACCGATCCTGTCAGGGCTTACAATGATATCCGGGACATGTACGCAAGGATGAGAGAAAAGGGAAGAGTCACAGAGAAAGCTGAAGAATTCCTAAGCGAGTTCAGAGCCCTAGCGGATAAGGGCCGGGAGTTTGCAAAAAAGTATGGCTTAAGCGGAGATAAAGAGGTAAGGGGTGCAGCCATCAAGTTCTGTCTGAGCAATCCAGACGTTCATTCTGTGTGTCCCACCATTAACACGTACGAAGACCTCGAGTTTTATGTATCCCTTTCCGCGGGGAGACTTAAACCGGTCGAAGAGGGGATGCTCACAGATTATGAATCTCTCTCCGGAAACCTGTACTGCCGTCACGCCTGCGGGGAGTGCGAACCTCACTGCCCACACGAAGTCCCGGTAAACACTATCATGCGCTACCAGCACTACTTCATGAGCCAGGGCAGGGAAAAACATGCGATGGAGAAATATGCCGCACTAAAGAGGACGAACGCATCGGTCTGTACCGACTGCGAAGGGCATTGCGAGGCTGCTTGTCCGTTCGGAGTGAAGGTTCAGGGACTCCTCATGGCTGCCCACCACTCTCTCTCTCTAGATTTATTAAGTTCTCGAGTATCGCCTTAGAAGTGTTTTTTTGGCGGCAAAAAGTGCTCTCTAAGGTAATTTATCGAGTGGAAAATGGGATTATTTTGTTTAAATTCAATAATTTAGCCCAGCCAAAGCACGTTATTAAGGAGGCTTATGATGTCTAATCGCCTAGTTTTTTGTGCAATCCTTTCTTTGTGTGTGTCTTTGTGCTTGAGTTTTACTGGAGAAGCTCAATCAACAGTGCCAATTCCCAATGAGCAGGAGTTGGAAAAGCTTAGCATCAAGGATCTGACGAATCAAATCCGCAGGGACAAGTTCGACCTCATCCTGCCTCAAGTCATGCGGGAGCAAGAAATCGACATGTGGATTCATGTGATGAGAGAAGGGGGCGCTTACTCCTTCGAGGATGTCGCCAATGGATTCTATGATGAACTGGGCGACACTTCCGGTGTTTTTATTTTTACGGATCGGGGGGGTAACCGAATCGAACGGGCGGTTCTCGGACGTCGATGGAGAAGCAGGGAGCCGGATCCTATTAAGGAAAGCGGGGCCTACGACATCATCGGCGAGACCGTTCGCCGGAGAGAAGTGCCGAGACCGGACACTGAATACGAGCACCGCTTTAAAGGCATCGGGGAATTTGTGGCGGAACGGGACCCCAAACTTATTGCAGTCAATTACCTGGACGAGTTGGGACCGACCGTTTGCGCAGACGCAAACGACGGCATTTCGCATACAGACTACAGGCTATTGGTCAAGGAACTTGGGGAGAAATATGCAAGCCGGCTGGTCTCCTCTGAATATCTGGAAATCAACTATATATCCCGGCCGGTGCCGAGTGAGATTGTGATGTTGAAGAGAATACGCAATTGGATAGCAGAATCTCAGGAGAGATCTTTTGCCAAAATTGTGTCCGGCGTCACCAAAGTGAGTGAACTCGAGGGGGAAATTACTGTCATGGCTCCCGGGAGGTCGAGAACCCGAGACGACCATGTGCTCAAAGGAGGCGACCTGTTTATCGTAGACCAGGGCGCTGAGGCGGAATATGACCTGCGGCATGTCGGTTCCCGCTGGAAATATGGGAACTTCTTTGAACTTGTGGTGAGGTACGGCTATGTCCTCGATGAAGGAGAGACGGATGTGCCTCCGGAAATCAGAAGAATCTGGGACGATGCGATAAAAATTCGTCAAATCACAGCAGATAATATCAAGGTGGGCCGTACCGGCCGTGTAACGTTTGAACTCATTACGCAGAAACTCACAGAAGCCGGGTTCAACGTGAATGCCGTCCAGAGATTTCATGAAGAACAGGATCCTGAAAAGACACAGGTTTCCATTGACTTACATGCCCTGGGAAAAGGAAGGAACGCTCCCAGGATCGGTTCTATCGGCCCGGCTTGGGAACATGAGATTCCACTCCCGCTCTACCACCACTTCATGATGGAATTCTTTATATACAGGGCCTCTCCTTCCAAAAGATATGGATCCAAATATCTAATGTTGTGGTTTCATGACGGCGCAATTGTTACCGAACGCGGAGTCGAGTTTTTATCTCCACCGCCCACAAAGATTCATCTCATTCGTTAATGACAG
>CAZXJE010000065.1:5705-9426 GCA_964640835.1 uncultured Eubacteriales bacterium | reverse complement strand
CTGTTAAGGTGATGAGACAAGAAGATTTCCCAGGACAATGTATCCTTTTGAGGACATGCTTCCCGTGTTGAACATGACCCTGGACGATTCGTTGCGTGAAGCGTGTGACAGTTTCGTTCCCCCAGGGAGCATAGTGACTAATTTCCACAACACATCCGGATGGATGAAAGGGTAGATCATCTAAATTGAGGAAAAATTAATAAAGGAGGAATCATGAAATCGAAAATCTTATTAGGATTAGCAATTATGTGTGTGCTGCTCCTCTCTGTCAGTTGTTCAGACGTGTCTGAGCAGGAAACAAAGGCTGATGCAGCTAATCAGGAAACGAAAGCTAATGTCACATTCACTAAGCAGGTTGAAGTGTTTGGGATTTATATTTATGCAACAAACACTACCGGTGACGACAAATTACTCCACGCCGCCAACGTATTGGCTGAATTCATCGATAACGACGAAGACGGCATACCCGATAATCCGAAGATCATGATGGCTTTAATAGAGGGAAAGGGTGCTATCGTTATGAGAAAGACTGAAGATGAGAGGCCTACGGGTCCGCGTCCGAGAGGCCAAGGTCTATATGATGAAGAAACGATCCCGAATGCAAGAGAACAAGGGAAATTCGACGGTTCATGGGAAGAAATCCTTCATATGGTGACAGATGTGGGATGGGCGGGTGCATACCCTGAGGTTTTTGACAGAGTACCTGGCACCGAGATTTCAAATGCACTGGATAGAGCCAGAGGGGGGCGGTTTGAGGGGGTTCCGGAGCAATATCCCGATGGTGCCTGGTTTACCTATGATGATGAGACATGTGATTATGACTGCCAAAATTCTGAATATATTTACTGGGCTCTCACCTCGATACTCGGAGCTCAGGATTATCCCGGACGTTTAGAACAGATCGGCCATGAATGGAGATTGAACACAAGAAAGAAAGTGAAGGAACAGGATCCAGCTGTTTACGCCATTCTCACCAATCCTGAGTATAAATTACCGACCGTACTACCGGACGGAAAATACAAAGCAGAGACATTTACGATAAAACCTATAAAATAGTGTAAAATAGTGCTTTGGCTGGCATAACTCAATGATAATAAAGGAATTATCAGAAAAAAACCGATGATTTTTACGCTTAGAATGTACTTTTTACACCAAAAATGGCTATTCTAAGCAAGGTTGAGTGTTTTAGTGATTTAATATTGAGGATTCAATTAAGAACTGATGAATTCTGCCGTTAGAGATGCTTTTTTTATGGCAAAAAGTAAGTTTTAAGGTAAATAATCGAGTTTAATTTGGAATTATCTTAATTATAATCAACGAGTTAGATCAGCCAAAGCACATTTAGATAAATTAACTGGAGGGTTAAAAATGAAAAAAAGCTTCAACCATCGCGTTTTATCCATGATTACAAGTCTTACACTGCTGCTTTTTATCTGTAATGCTGCATCTTTCGCCTTGAATAACACAGACACTGAAAAACTCTACGCTGAAATAGCCGGCGATTATGAATTTGAATATGAAGGGGATGCTACAATTATAACCTTTTTTGTAAAAGATGGAGTCCTCATGGGAAGAGATAGCGAATCTGATCCAGGAACTCTATTGAAACAGGTTGAAGGCAAAGAGCTGGAATTTAAAGCTATATCTGATGATGGACAATTATTCGAGATAATGTTTTCCCGGGACGAAGGCGGCAAGATAGCGAAATGCCTGCTCGTAACAATGGGAATGGAATACGTAGGAGAGAAAATTAAAGAATAGAATAGATTTAAAAAAGAGCATTCTCAAGAATCCTACTGGAAAGTTAGCGACCCAAATCACTACTGGAGATATCCAAACCTGACTCTTATTTCGGAATTATTGCCTCAAATGTCTTCTTAACAAGGCGGTTGACTCCCGAATCTACCCCTGACAGCTCACACGTAAAAACGATTATCAGATCGTATTCAGGCACGATATACAGGTTCTGCCCTCCGTAGCCGAATGACGCAATATAATTAAACCGTTTTCCGTTGATAGTCCTCGCCCCAGTCATCCAATTGAAAGCATAACTTCGTCCTCTCCCTTGAGTCGTCACGTGTGTTGTTGGCGCCTCTTTAACCCATTTCTCGGAAATGATCTTTTTCCCCTTCCATTTTCCATCCTTCAGGAACAACCACCCGAATTTTGCGATATCCCGGGTCCGCAATCCAAGGCCGCCGTCGGTTCCGCCCGTACATGGGTAACCCATCGGATCCTTATTCCATTGATAGGCATAGATTCCCATGGGATGGAGCAAGTATTTCTCGGCAAACTGGTGGGCGTACAGTCCTGATACGCTCTTAATCACTGCAGACAGAAGATGAATGGCTCCGGTATTGTAGTAGAAAATCTTTCCCGGTTCATCCCTGATCGGCTTGGAAACAACATAACTCATCCAGTCCTCTGACTCGACCATCTGCCATTCCGAATTTTGAGGATTGTTATACGAGACCTGTTCATTCCACTCGAGTCCGGAAGTCATAGTCATGATATGCTTGAGGGCGATCTTCTTCTTTTCCGGATCTTTGAAGTGGTCGGCAAATTGGGGCAGCAGTTCATACAATTTGGCATCGGCACTTTCGATAAAGCCCTTATCTATTGCGATCCCAATCAGCGTCGAAGTTACTGTCTTTGTAATAGATGCCATCCAATGGAGCGTATTGCGCTGGCAGTATGGCGAATACTCCTCATGAACCAGCTTGCCATTTTTAACGATCAGCATACTGAGGACATTTTCATAACTATTCGTATCCCGGATCAGCCCCGATACTTCTTCGATCGTTTCTTCATCGATACTCTCATCCTTCAGTGACGAAACTTCCCATCCATCATTCAGTTTCTTGGGAACTTGATATTCATATTCGTTTGTTTGGCAAAAGCTAACGGAACTCAATAGAAAAACAAAGATCGGTATCAATAATACGCATATGCTTTTGTAAAAGGTTTGTTTCCTTAAGATGATTTTAGCTCCTAACCCAAAGTTCTTCATTAATTCCCCTCCTTCTTGTGTATTCGATTGCAATACTCCTATATTCCTTATCCTAATGAGCAATAAATATGCCAAAAAAATCTCATGAGGTTTTTCAATTCTTATTCAATTCGATTTGTTCAGTTTAGGACATCCATTGTTTCATTATCGCACAATTTTTTTCTTTAAAAGTTTACTCTCTTCAAGTCGATAGATTGGCATCTTTATTGCATAGTGTCTTAGATAAGGAAGATCTTCAATGTTTTTCAATTCTATCAAAATAGCTCTGAGAAATTTCATTCGACAAAAGATGTATTCTGCTATAACAGTGATTGGATTGGGCATTGGGTTTGGAGTTTTTCTTTTCTTTTTTACTTTCTTTTATCGGGCTCACAACACGGATACATTTCATAAAGATGTAGACAGAATTTATAGTGTAGTACAGGTTTTTTACTCAGGGAATGAAGGTGAACAACACTCAGCATACAGCCCATATCCATTGATTCCGGTTTTAAAAAACGAGATACCTGAGATTGAAGATGCAACCCGTTTTTTTATGCCGGGACGTATGGTCGTGAAACATCAAGAGAACAAATTCTTTGAGAATAGAATACTGTTTGTAGATCCCAATTTTTTGTCCTTCTTCACTTTTAAGATACTGGAAGGGAATCCTCAAACGATATTAACCAAACCCAATTCTATCGTTTTGACAGAATCCATAGCAAAAAAATA
>CAZXJE010000065.1:0-5605 GCA_964640835.1 uncultured Eubacteriales bacterium | reverse complement strand
TGATCATAGTCAGTTTTAATTATATAAACTTGTCGACTGCGCGGTATACAGAGCGAGTTAAAGAGATTGGAATCCGAAAAGCTGTCGGCGCAAATAGAATACAACTTATCCAACAGTTTTTGAGTGAATCCGTTCTCATGGCTATAGTTGCTCTCCCGATAGCTGTTTTTGTCTATGACCTTGCATGTTCTTGGTTTGTTTCACGTTTGGGGATTTCTTTCGATCTCTCATTATGGTCAAGCCAAACGACAATAATTGCTTTAATAACAGCAGCGATATTAACAGGTATTCTAGCCGGAGCATATCCTTCTTTCCTTCTTTCTTCTTTTAATCCAGTTCAAGTGTTTAAAGGAATGGCGGATACCGGAAGAGGACGCGGTCGATTGCGCAAGCTGCTTGTCGTATTACAATTTTCTGTTTCGGCCATCCTTATTGTTCTTGCGATTGTCTGGCAAAAACAGACTAAGTATGTCTATCAAGTTGATCTTGGCTATAACCGGGAAGGAGTATTGGCGATTCCTATCTCGGGAGAAGCTAGAAAAAGTCTTCATCTTTTAAAAAGAAAAATTGAAAATCACGCAGATGTAGAAGCCGTCTCCGCCTCATCTAGTTTACCGGGACAGTGGAGAATAAATGCGAATGTCATTCCAGAAGGCATTATTGAAGAAGAATCATGGACAATGCAAGTCTACGGCTTCAATTATGATTTTGCTGATGTTTTGGATATGCAGATGATATCCGGGAGGTCCTTTTTAGAAGATTTTCACGATGACACGAGTTTTATAATCAATCAACTTGCCGCGAATCGGCTCGGATGGGATAATCCGATCGGCAAGGAGTTAACTGTTGGCGATAAAAAAGGTCCGGTCATTGGTGTCATCAAAGATTTCAATTTCGGCAAACTCTTTTATCCCAAAAGCCCTTCAGTCCTCTATCTTGAAAATGAAAACCTCAATTACATACTGGTGGAAGTCTCTAACATGGAAAGGATATCCAATGTCGTTGAGTACATAAAAAGCAACTGGAATGTTATTGCGTCCAATGTTCCTTTTGAATTTTCTGAATTGGATGATCACTGGAAAAGGGTGTACTTCGCAGAAACAATACTTGTCACAGAAATTATGGGTTTTGTTGGGATCATCGCCATTTTTTTCTCTTGTCTGGGGCTTTTAGGATTAGCCTCTTATTCGGTAAGAAGAAGAACAAAAGAGATCGGCATAAGGAAAGTACTCGGTGCTTCGGAGACCGGGATACTCATTTTGATAGGAAACGACTTTCTGAAGCTTGTTGTGTTATCAAACTTGATCGCTTTGCCGATAGCATATCTCGCTTCGAAAAGTCTTTTAGAATTTGCTTATTCGCTTAGAATCTCTATTGGTGTTGATATCTTTTTCATAACGTTTTTTATCGCCCTGTTAACTGCAATTACTGCCATTATCAGCACTGCGTTAAGAGCAGCAAGATCGAATCCGGTAAACTCGCTGAGACATGAATGAATTCGAAAGACCAAACCGCCTAAAAATCTTTTAAAGCTTATAGAAAGAAGCTAATCTGCTCTGTTCTATTTGACTCTTCCTCCACAAATTTATATTCTATTCTTAGCAAAGTTAGGGGATGAGAGTGAAAATTCAGAACCAACACCTTCAAAATAGAATAATAAGGAGGTAAAGACTATGTTTACACGTTTTACGATTATTCATACCGAAACCGATAGAATAAATGAGGCCGCTAAGCTGTTTGAGGAAAGTGTGGTTCCGGCCTTTAAATCATAAAAGGGATTTAATGCCGCCTATTTCATTAGCGAACGCGATACGGGGAAGAGCATCTGTATCAGTATTTGGGACAGCGAAGATGATGCTATTTGTAATGAAGAGAGCCATTTGTATCAAGAACAATTGGTCAAGTTTATGGGTCTTTTTACAGATCCCCCTTACCGTGAAGGCTATGAGGTGCTCGTACAGGGATAATAGTAGGATGAAAAGTCCCCATCTTAAGTTAATAAAGCGATAAATAAAATCGAAGGGGAAATCCCAAAACCATTCTGGCGAAAATAGGAACGATAGTACCCTCCTACACTTTCTTGACTTCTAGTGATATCTGGCTTATAACGAGATTGAAAATAAAGGGAAAACGATTGCCCCATAAAAAAAACCAACGCCATCATCCAATTTCGGATGAACAACTCAAATTGGAATCATTCCACATTGAAGTTATCGATGATATCATGATTGATGTATATAAACAGAAATCACCTCTTGAGCGACTCAAAATTGCATTTGGGCTTTGGAATTCTGCAAGAACATAGCTTTTTCACTATTTGCGCTCGCTTCAGCCTGATTGGGATGAGAAGAAAATAAGGCGAGAAATTGCAAAAAGGATATCTCATGGAGCAACATGAGTTATTGTTATTCGTCGTCGGATGTTTTGAAAAACTCAAAATTCCTTATTTAGTCACAGGAGCTATCGCTTCCATCGCCTATGGTGAGCCACGGTTCACCAATGATATTGATGTTGTTGTGGATATGAGTTCGACTCATGTTGAGGCTTTTAAATCTTATTTTCCCGAAAATGAATTTTATCTTGACTCGGACTCTATGAAAAAAGCAATAGATCGCCGTCATCAATTCAATATCATCCATCCCGGGTCAGGACTTAAGGTTGATGTTATCATCAGTAAGAGGGATGATTTCGAACGGAGTCGATTTTCCCGGATAAAGAAACTCAATGTGTCTGAGACCAAATCAGCCTATTTCGCATCACCTGAAGATGTTATCATCAAAAAGTTGGAATATTTCAAGCAAGGACGTTCTGAAAAACATCTCCGTGATATTGCCAGCATGCTCAAAATTTCATCTGAATTGATTGACCGTTCTTATATTTCTTCCTGGGCAAAAAAGCTCAACATAAGCGAGCTCTGGGAAGAGATGCAAAAAAAAGTCTAAGCTTCATTCATAAGGATTTCTTAAGGTTTGACTCTTCCCACACAAATTTATATCCTTTCCTCAATAAAGCTAGGCAAGAGAGTTAAATTGAATACGTACGCCTTGAATATAATGTGAAAAGGAGGTTTGAACGATGTACAAAAGCAGTCATTTAGTTATCGTTTTTAGTTTTCTTGTATGTTTGGCAATGTGTTATTGCTCTGCAGAGAATAAAGCAGAGAACAATGAGGCTGATGTGGTCGCAAGTAGCGATTATGATGATCTTGTCAGATTATTTAAAGAATTCCGTGAATTCCAAGAACCGAAGTGGGTCGATGGCGCACCTGATTACACTGTAGCCGCCATTGAGGGACAAAGACGCGGCTTGAAGGAATTCCAGAGCCGCCTCGCCGCAATAAATATAGAGGATTGGCCCGTCTCCCAACAGGTCGATTATCATTTGGTTCGCGGCGAGATGAATGGGATGGATTTTTACCAGCGGGTGTACAAGCCCTGGTCGCGTGATCCTGTTTTCTACCTTCCTTCTCAGGGTGGGGCAGGGCCTGTCATGCGTATCAATCTCCGGATTCGTGGGGGCCTTCCTCTCCCGGATGATAAGATTGATGAATTCAGAAAAACATTACAGGCAATTCCCAAGATATACAAACAGGCTGAAGGCAATCTAACCGAAGCAGCCGGTGATCTGGCTAAGATTGCCATCCATTATATTGACCGTGAGGCTTCTAGATACGAAAGACTCGCATCCCGCCTGGCAGAGCACCATCCGGATCTTGTTCCCTATTGTGAACAAGCCCAGGATGCGGTCAGAAACTATGGGAAATGGCTCGAAGCAAACAAGAGCCGGATGACAGCCCCTGCCGGAATCGGAATTGAGAACTACAATTGGTATATGAAGAATGTTCATCTCTTCTCTTATACATGGGAGGAGTGTCAGCTCATCGTGGAGCACGAATATAGTCGAATCATCACCTTTCTTAAATTGGAGGAACAAAGGAATCGTGATCTTCCCCCGCTTGTGGTGGCGGATACGGCAGAGGAATATTATCGCCGCTTGGATGAAGCCATGATTTATGTAGTGCAGTTCCTACGAGACGCAGAAATTCTAACCGTCCCTGATTGGCTTGATCCTGCAGATTATAGTGACCCTAATGACACTTCCAGATCATTGCCTACCAATCCCAGTATCGACCATAAAGCACGGGAAAGAGAGGTGCTTCCCGGTGAAACTCACGAGTTTATCGGTCACCTTTTTGATGGACAGCGCTTAGATCGTGATAACCGTCCGATCCGTGGTGTACGACGCCTTTATAATATGGATTGGATCCGTTCTGAGGGATGGGCAGCCGGTCTTGAAGAGCTGATGATGCAGGCAGGCGTTCTCGACAATCGGCCACAAAGGGGGAGAGAAATCGAATACCTCATGAACGCATCCCATATGAGTCTCTCGCTTCCTGATTTTAAAATGCACAGCAACGAGATCACTTTTGATGAAGCGAGGCGGTTATGTGCAGAGATAATGCCGTATGGCTGGTCGCATGAAGACGAATCCATGGTGTGGTACGAACAGCAATCCAACCTGCGTTTTCCAGGCTTTCATACGGGCGTGGTTATGGGCAAGGCCCATTTCATGAAGCTTTTTAGAGAGCGGGCGATGCAACTGGGCGATAAATTCGTCCTCCGTGATTTTATAGACGAGTTTCTGGCAGCCGGTATGATACCTATTTCACTAACCCGGTGGGAAATGACCGGCTATGACGACGAGATCAAAAAGTTGTGGTAGCGCCGATCGGCTAAACTCAACACTATCTGTGAGAAAATCAGAGGATTAATCGCGTCTAACAATCTGAAGAGGAGAAGATTTTTCTTTCATGTTCTCTACCAAAGTAGAGAAAAAAGTATTGACATCAGTAGGTATAATTAGGAAAATTGAGATGAGGTATGAACATATGGCTAAAATAAACATCTCAATCTCCAGTGAAATATTGGAAAAGATCGACAAGTTGAGCAAAGAAAAAAATATGTCGCGATCTGAATTATTGCGACAGGCTTTTAAAACGTATACAGAGGTTCTGGGAGAAAAAAAGAGAGAAAAGAAAAAACAGAAAAGTATAGAAAGAGCCATTCAGATCCAGGATGAGATCCGCAACGAAATAGGAGATATGGACCTCATCCAGGAATTGAGGAAGTGGAGAGACGAACGTAAATGACAATTCCGGGCAGGAGGAGATATGTTACAGATGCCTCAGTGGTTTTGAAGTGGTTCTCTAACATCGGAGAAAACGATCTAAAGAAAGCTTTAAAATTGAGAGAGGACTTCAGGCGACGAAAAATAGATATATACGCTCCGGAACTTTTGATTTATGAAATCGCAAACGTTCTTAGATTCAAAGAAGCTTTGAATGAAAAGCTCATTCACAACGCGATCTCCAGTATCTATGACATGGACATTTTATTGCCAGTCAACCTTCAAATCATGACAACTGCTGTTGCATTAGCGCGGAAATACAACATCACTGTTTATGATTCCTCTTACTTGAGCTTCGCTCAGATTGCCGGTTGCCAACTGATCACTGCTGATAGAAAACTCTATCAGAAGTTAAAGAATCTTCCGGGAATAATCTTCATCCGTGAATACGACTCCGGCGAGTCTAATTGAAGCTCTT
>CAZXJE010000064.1:0-14694 GCA_964640835.1 uncultured Eubacteriales bacterium | reverse complement strand
CTCTTCACTCTGATACCCGAGCATGTCCACCAGTGCCTGGTTGGCCTCGATGATCGTTCCATTGGGAGTTGTACGGTAAACTCCTACAGGAAGATGTTCCAGAAGTTCCTCGTATCTTTTTTCACTGTCCTTGAGCTCTTCTTCACACAGCTTCTGGATTGGAGGGATTTTTTCTTTTAATGCACCCGTTGTTTTTTTTGTTATCTGTTCTTTTTTGCTCATTGAATATGCATTCCTTGATGTGTCTTCGAAATAAGGATGGAGAATCGCAAGAGTACATTGCTTTCCCAGAATTTATATCACACTTGGCCCTTTGACCGCAATTTATGGCGGTGATATAACTCAAAAAAATGGCGGGTAAGTAACCTAAATTATTCATAAAAAATGTCGATATCGTCGGCCACTTCCTCCACCTTAATGTTAGGGTGGGGTGGGTTGGCCTTGACTCGTGAATAATCTAGGTTTTTAGTTGCGAAGTGCCAACTTTTTTGAATCTCTAACGTCTTATAGAATGATGGCAGAAATATCCTCAAAGGCACCGTTGTGCCTTCTCTCACAAATATCCCATAATAGGATAAATCCATGATTAGAAACTACATAAAAATCGCACTCAGAAACCTCTCACGGCATAAAGGCTATTCCCTCATTAATATTGCTGGCCTGGCCATAGGAATGGCCTGTTGCATCCTAATCCTGCTCTGGGTTCAGGATGAATTGAGCTTTGACAGGTTCCACGAAAATGCCGATAGCATCTACAGGGTGATTCAGGATATAAAATTTTCCGATCACAGTACGACTTGGGCGATCACACAAGGTCCTCTCGGTCCGTCTCTTAAGGAAGATTTTCCTGAAATCGTAAATTTCACGCGTGTGACGGGACGAAGATTCCGGCTGGCCTACCAAGACAACAGCTTTGATGAAGTCCTGGGCATGGCCGATGGATCTATTTTTGAGATGTTCACATTTCCACTCATTGAAGGGGACCCACAGACAGCCCTCTCCGATCCCCACTCGATAGTGTTGACCGAGGAGATGGCCAGGAAATATTTTGGAGATGAGCATCCCATCGGTAAAGTTCTTAAAGCAGACGACGAATATGATTTCTTGGTGACGGGAATTTTGGAGGAATTCCCTTTAAATTCCCATTTCCGCTATGATTTTCTCATTCCATTTATATTCGGACGAGAGCTCAAGTATACAGTGGATAATTGGAGAAACAGCCAGTTCAGCACCTATGTTCAGATCCAAGAAGGCATACCTTATCAAGAGGTTGTGCAGAAGATATCCGGTTATTTGTACGAAAAACCTACGATCGAAAAGGATGCCAAGCTAAATCTCCAGCCCCTCGGACGGATTCATCTCCATTCCAACTATGAATTCGACAGACCTCATGGTGATATTACTTATGTGACCATTTTTTCACTCATCGCTTTTTTTATCCTGCTGATCGCATGCATTAATTTCATGAACCTGACAACAGCCCGTTCTGCCAACCGGGCTAGAGAAGTTGGGATGAGAAAAGTGGCAGGCGCTTACAGAAGAGACCTCGTGAGACAATTCTTCGGTGAATCGATTCTTCTGGCCTTTATAGCACTTATCTTTGCTGTGGGAATTGTCTATTTGCTCCTTTCCGTTTTTAATGAGCTCGCTGCCAAAGAATTATCATTCGAGATTTCCGGAAATATACAAACCTTGTCGGTTCTAGCGGGAGTTGCTCTTATTACCGGAATTATTGCGGGGAGCTATCCCGCTCTTTTTCTTTCGGCCTTTCAACCCGCAGATGTTTTAAAAGGCACTTTGTTTTCCAGCAATAGAGGGGCCACTTTCCGAAAAGTACTTGTTGTTTTGCAATTTTCCCTGACAATACTCCTGATCGTCTGCACAACGATCGTTTATAACCAGATGAACTTTATGCGTAACAGAAAATTAGGCTACGATAAAGAATACCTGGTCTATGCGGTGTTGCGCGGAGATATGCGTCAGCAATTCGATGTTGTCAAGGAAGAACTATTAAAGAATCCAAACATCTTAGCTGTTACCTCGAGCGGGACTCTTCCCACGTATGGCTATAATTTTTCGAACAGTTTGTGGCGCTGGGAGGGACAAGACCCAGATGAAGAGATCCTGATGCGCGCATCCTTTATCGATTATAATTATTTCGAGACTTTGGGTTTGGAGATCATTGAAGGCCGAAGCTACTCGAAGCAGTTCTCTACAGATCCGACAGAAGCCTTGATCGTCAATGAAGAAGCGGTCAAAGTTATGGGTATGGAGTCTCCCTTAGGGAAACAGTTGGGAATAGGTGACAATCAGGCCAAGATCATCGGCGTTGTGAAAAACTATCATTTTCGCTCTTTGAAGCAGGAAATAGAGCCCTTGATACTCATCTTGAATCCGTCAAACTGCTGGGCCCTTTTTGCGAGGCTAAGTTCGGAGGATGTCTCTAAAACCATTGGATACATGGAGAAGGTCTGGGGAGAATTTGCTTCGGGTTATCCCTTTAATTACCGCTTTATGGATGAAGCCATCGATAATTTGTATCGTGCCGAACAACAGATAGGGACTCTCTTCAGATATTTTACTATCCTGGCCATATTCATTTCCTGCTTGGGTCTGTTCGGGCTGGCTTCATTCATGGCTGAGCAGCGCACCAAAGAGATCGGCATCCGGAAGGTGTTGGGAGCTAGCGTTTCAAAGATACTCCTTCTCTTATCCAAAGAATATGCCAAGTGGGTGCTTTTTGCCAATATCATCGCCTGGCCTTTCGCCTATTATACGATGAACAAGTGGCTTCAGGGATATGCTTACAGGATAAACATCGCGGTGTGGTCTTTTGTTTTAGCGGCGGTTCTCGCTTTGGCCATTGCCCTGTTTACTGTGAGTTATCAAGCTGTAAGAGCTGCCACCGCTAATCCTGCCGACGCTTTACGATACGAGTAATTAAAATTATTCATAACGGAGGTTATCGACGGGATTGGTGTGTGCCACTTTGATGCTATGATAGCTGGCGGTTAGGAAGGCAACAAGAATGGCGCCGATTGCCGCAGCTCCAAGCAGGAGCGGACTAATTCCCGTTTTGTAAGCAAAGTTCCCCAACCACATGTCGATGAGCAACAGTGATACAGGGATGGCGACCACAATCGCGATCACAATCAAGACAAAGATTTCCCGGAACATGGTAAAAACGATTTGGACTGCCGAAGCACCCAGGACTTTACGCAAGGCTACTTCTTTGGTCCTCCTGAGTGACGTGAAGGAAGAAAGACCCAAAAGACCCAGGAGGGAGATGATAATGCAGATCCAGGAGAAGATATTAACCAAGCGGTTCTGTCTGAGATCAGCATCATACAATCGGTCAAATGACTCATCCAGAAAAGAAAACACAAAGGGCCGATTCGGATTGATCTTATTCCATTTGTTTTCCAGCCATTCCATGGTATCTGTCAAAGATTCCCCTCTCAGCCTGACCATTATACTGTTCGGTATGGCGCCTGGAAAGCTGCCATCAGGGGGGCGAATCATCCGTATCAGCATGGGCTCTATCTTATTGTGCAGGGATGTAAAATTAAAATCCTTTACGACACCGATCACATTGCCGTCCGTGTGATCACCCTGCGTGATACGTTTTCCGATCGGCTTGTCCCATTCCATAAATCGGACCAGAGTTTCGTTGACTATAATCCCTTTTTGGGGATCGGTGGAAAAGCTGGGATCAAAATCGCGGCCTTCCACGATCTCGGCTCCCAAAGTCTGAATGTAGTCGAATCCGGCCCATAGAACCCAAAAATTGTGCTCCTCTATGCCATCCCTTCCCTCGAACCTATAGAGGCCTGTGTTGGGATTTCCCGGTCTCCCGATCCCCGTGGCGGCCGATATGATATCCGGGTGCTGGATAAGATCCTCTTTGAATGCTGGGATGTTCTGGATAACATCATTATCCCGCAACCTGATCAAGACAACATTCTCTTTTTTGAAGCCGAGATCCCGTTTGCGCATGAATTCGATCTGGCGGTTCATGAGCAGTGTCAAGATGACAACACCTATGGAGATCACGAACTGGAATGCTACCAGAATTCGTCGAGTCTGTACTCCTTTCCTGCTGGAGCTGATTCCGCCTGTTATGGCGGTCACTGAATGTATGGCAGAGAGATAGAAAGCTGGAAAGATGCCGGATACAATCCCGATGAGGAAAAAAAGTCCCAGAACTAGAACGATCAAGACCGGATTGAGAAGCATCCCTGCTTCTAGGTTGAGAGCCAGGCGTCGATTAAGCGGATTCAAGGCTATTAGGACTGCCCCATAGGCAAAGATCATTGCTACGAAAGACACCAGAAGGGATTCACCCAAAAGCTGAAAGACCAGGTCCGCCTTTCTCGAGCCTAACACTTTTTTCATCCCGATCTCCCGGACTCGAGTGGAAGAGCGCGCGGTAGCCATGTTCACATAATTGACGCATGCCAGGACAAGGATGAATATCCCGATGAAGAAAAACGCATAAAGATAAGCTCTGTTGCCTAACGGCACATCGAATCTGAAACCGAAAGAGTTGTAGCGGATATCCTTTAGCTTGAGGAATATGGGCTTAAAGACCTGCCCGTACGATTCTTCATCAACTTTGCAGTATTTTTCATAAAAGGCAGGAAATTTTTCATAAAAACTGGCTAGGTCATATTTGTCAGGAAGAAGGACATAGGTGTAGCCGAAAACCTCATACATCGACCAAGTCAGGCTTTGCTGGTTTCTATCCCAGCTCGTGTAAGAGATGATTCCTTCTATGGAAATGTGAGAATTTCGGGGCGGGTCTAAAATCACACCTGTAACTTTGATGTCGTCTTGATTCTCGACCTGTATTGTCTTGCCCAATGGATTCTCGTCTCCGAAATATCTCCGGGCGAGAGACTTAGTCAATACAATAGTGTCAGGATCTTTGAGACAAGTTTCCATGTTTCCCAGCAAGAGAGGATAGGTGAACACTTTGAGAATACTCGGATCGGCTAAGACAATCCTTTCCTGATAAAATAGTTTATCATCGAGTTTGAATAGCATCTCTGGCAGGGGAACAATACGCACGGAATCTTCAATCTCTGGATATTCCTCCTTGAGTCTCGGACCTAGAGCTGGAGATGTTATGGCATACAGAAGAGGCTTGCCGGAAGTGACATAATTAGAGCTGATCCGGTAGATTTGGCTAGCCTTCTCGTGATGTTGGTCATATGTCAGCTCATTCCTTAGGAACATCAAAATAACGATACTGCATGCGATTCCAACAGAAAGACCGAGAAAATTAAGAAAATAATGGAACTTATCTCTTTTTATCAAACGCGATGTTAAAACCAGATAGTTTTTAAACATGACTAGACTCCATATCAATTGATTTTTGAAGTATGAGAGAATGGATTTGAAAGCTTGGGCCCTATACCAAAGACGTGCTCTGGCAGTGCTCTTTTCTTCAGCGATACTGTGGTACACTTCTTCAAGATCACCGATGGTGGTATATCTTCCCTCGTCGGGGAATACACGTTTGAGAAGTTTCTCAGTAAAACGAGGCGGTCTGGAGAGAGCGTTTTTTGTCATTTTTTTACTGCGGACATGGAGAGCCGAGGAATATCTTTCCATATGTTCTCTTGAAGTTTTTTTATATCGAGCAGGGCTTTGATGCCCTCTCGTGTGAGCCTGTACATACGTTTGCTGCGGCCGCCCCTTTTTTGCGTGGGCTCTGACAAATGAGAAATTAGATACCGTTTTTTAACAAGACGTTCCAGTGTCACAAAAGTGGCGCCAAAGGACCAGGTTTTTCCTGTGATTTTGTTCACCTGGTCGCGAATTGTCACAGCATAAGCGTTGTTCTGAAGCTTCCAGATGGCCAGCAGGAACAGCTCCTCGGGCCTTGATAAAAGTTTCATTTTGTGCCTCTCATTGTCTTTTTACCTAAAAAATAAAACAAATGATCCTTTTTGTCAAGCTTTATTTGTTTTAATTTTTAGGAAAATTAAAAATTTGGAACATTTTGTTCATGGAAACAGACATATCTACTTTGCCTAATGTCCTTGTGAGTTGACTTTTCAATATTGTCATTCTAAAGTGAGAGACAATTCTATGAAAGGTGAGTGTCCCATGAAAAATGTTTTGACTCGGCGTGATTTCATTCGCGGTACGACGTATGCTGTCCTGGGTGCGGCTATCACCCTGCCTGCTCAAACAACCAAAAAATCCAGAGTTGTTCTCGTCCGGCATCCTGATGCGGTGGATGACAATTACAAGTTAAACGCAGATATCATCCAGGAGATGCTGGATGAGGCTGTTATCACTCTTCTGGATCAGAGTGATCCGGTACAAGCCTTCCAAAACTTGGTGAAACCCGGAGAGATCGTGGGGATCAAAAGCAATGTTTGGTCTTATCTGCCTACGCCTCCGGAAGTGGAGCAGGCGATCCAACGCCGTCTCATGGATGCCGGAGTGGAAGAGAAAGATATCGGTATCGATGATCACGGGGTCAAAACCAATCCCATCTTTCAAAACGCCACATCATTGATCAATGTAAGACCCCTCCGGACTCACTACCTGGCCGGGATCAGCGGGGTCATGAAAAATTACATCATGTTTGCTCAATCACAGCCGGCCTACCATCCGAACAGCTGTGCGAACTTGGGTGCGCTCTTTAAACTGCCTATGGTCAAGGGAAAAACACGGTTGAATATCCTCTGTGTGTTGACACCCCAGTATCATGGACGAGGCCCCCATCACTTCAGCCGGCGCTATGTCTGGAACTATAAGGGTTTGCTCGTTAGTCAGGATCCCGTCGCTATAGATGCCATCGGACTTCGTCTCATCATCGCTATGCGCACGCGAAAATTGGGCAAGGAACGCGCCATACCTCCTGTTCCCAAACACATCGAAGTTGCTGATGTCACACACGGGATCGGAACAAGTGATATCAACAAGATCGAGCTTATAAAACGTGGCTGGGATGAAGATATTCTGATCTAATATCGGGATGTGTCATCAGGAGCGTTTCCATTTAAACAGATCAACGCACGTAGGCCTTGGCAAAAGGAGGTTTCTCATGAGAAACAGAACGAGGGTATTTATTCTTGTTTTTTTTATAATCGGCTTTTTCCATTTCAACTGCAACACTCCTTCTTCAGACACTGGTATCGAATATGTCAGCTCGACATTATGGACAAAGGCCTATGATATTGCCCTAACGCATAACTATGCCTACTGTGCCTTCCTCAATGGTCTTGTGGTTCTTGATATTGCGGATAAGGAAAAACCGAGTTTTGTTTCTCAGCTGTACTTGGGTGGAGGGTATAGCATCGCCGTAAAGGATAGCCTTGCCTTTTTGGCTTCAGGAGAACAAGGTCTTCAGATTGTGGATATATCGGATCCGAACATTCCTGTGCGCAAAGGCTCTGGCGAGACATCAGGAGAATCCAAAGACATTTTTGTTGCAGGGGATTTGGCTTATGTTGCAGATGGAACAGCAGGTCTTCAAATTTTTGATATCCAAAATCCCTCATCTCCTAAGCACCTGGCTTCCCTTGATACTCCAGGTTTCGCAGGAGGGGTAACTGTCAAAGATCAGGTTGTGTGTATCGCGGATGGGGAATCAGGTTTACAGGTTATAGATGCTGACGATCCAACCGCTCCAACACTCGTTTCGTCTATGGATACACCCGGGAATTCAGAAAAAATCACTGTCTCTGGTGATTATGCACTTGTGGCCGATGGCTATCCGGGATTGCAAATTATCGATATCAGCGACCCTTCAAACCCAAAGCTCGTAACCACATTCCTCACATCAAGTTATGCCAATAGTGTATGCGTCTACGGAAATACAGCCTGTGTCGGAAATCTCTACGATGGAGGATCCCAGCTGATCGATGTCACAGATCCCGAAGAGCCAGTGCTCTTGTCTACAACAAAACACACGGCTTACAATGAAGCCTGTAGTGTGGCTTTGGACCAAGATTTTGTCTATGTTGTGGATTATTTTGCAGGGATTCACATCCTCTCGAGAGCCGATCCATCGAATCCTGAGCTCGTCGGCCTTTATTACACTCCGGCATCCATCATCACATCCACTACTCGAGAAAATACTGTCTATGCCGTCGGAAACATGTCGGGCCTAAAGATCGTTGACATCAGCGATCCGGCCTTGCCTCAGGTCGTGGGTTCATTTGTGCAGTATTCAGAATACGATGGGCGCACATATAATCGATTTATTGGACAACTTCTCGGCCTCAGAAATATCCAAGGATTGGCTATCCGCGAAAATTATGTTTATCAGACCGGAAGGCGAGGGATGAGTGTTTATGATGTGAGTGATCCTCAGAAGATCAAGCTCGTGAGAACTGTTCAGCTCGAAGGAGTGACGCGAAAAGTTATTATTATCAATGGCTACTGCTATGTCACGTCAGATCTTTCCGGGCTCCACATCCTTGACTTAGCTGAACCGAATAAGCCCTCTGTTGTGGGTTTTCTTGAAATGGCCGGTTTTACATATGGATTGGCTGTTTCTGGAAATTATGCCTATTTAGCCAATAGCGATACGGGATTTCACATTGTTGATGTCAGTGACAAATCCACACCCTCACTTGTCAGCTCTTTCAAAACGCCAGGACTTGCCTACGATGCTGTGGTGAGCGGCGATTATGCCTATATCGCTGATGGAGAGGCTGGCTTGCAAATTTTGGACATAACCGACCCTTCCTCCCCGGAGATCATCGGAGTATTTGAGATGGATGGTTTTGCAAATGCTGTTGCTGTGAACGGTGATTTCGCATATATCTCAGATGAGACATCTGGAATAAAAAAGATCGATATTCGAAATCCTCAAAAACTTAAACTTGTCGCTTCCTTTGACACACCTGGGGAATCAGCAGACGTTATTATTCACGGCGAATCCATCATTGTTCCGGATTCTTTTTCGCTTATGATACTTAAATGATTTCTTGGATGGAAGACATATCCCAGAATGAGGGGGTTGGCTGTTCACATCCTAGAAAGCACCCAATAGTTGTAAAACAAAGAGCGCAGTGCCTGTGGCTGCGACTTGAAGGGTCAGGTTATCGAGGCTGTGAAATGTGATGGCCTCGACCAGCGTAGCTATCACAGCTACGCTCAGTGCCGCAATTAAACCCGTGTTCACTGGGAGATGAAATCCAAAATACAACACGATGAATGAACCAATCAACGATGCGATTAAAACAGCCAGGCTGCCTTCTAAGCTGCGGTCGCACTGTATCCCTGTCAATGTGGGAACTCTGTATTTGTGTTTTCCCCAGCGTGTGCCTGCAGGCTCGCCCACCGCATCTCCCCATCCTGTCACGACATAACCGACAATTGCTAATTTGCCAAAAAGGATGTTGCTGAGCATTCCCCCTGCAGCTGTCATCAGAAAAGGGATCACGATGTAATATTTTTCGTATGGCGCATCCGCAGGACGGGCAACTGCCCTGAAGAGTGGATTTTTCTCCCCTTGTACGACAGCTCGTATAACAACTAAACCGATGGCAACGCCAAAGACTTGGACGGCTTGGAATCCTGCCGTAAGCCCAACAATAGCAGCGAGAGTAAAAATGATAAAATGGAACATCTTTCGGGAGTATCCGGTCTTGAGCAAGAATCTGTCTTTGAGATATCCGGTGAGCCAACCGAAAAGACTCCCTAGGATCAATCCCGCGGGGAAAAATATCATCCACTCATCGAGAGATGGAAATATCCATAGACTTGTAACAGATTCAAGCATCGAACTGAAATATATTCCCTACATTTTTGTATTTTAGACCAGGATTGAGCCTATGTGTTGAATTCAGCAATAAAGTCCTTATCGTTTCTAAATCACGATCCCTCAACTGAGTCTGAGTGTCTTTGATCCCCTTATCCGCTTGCCTCCAAGTTCTGTAGCCATCACAGGCTCCCGTTTCGAAGGGAAAGAGAAGAGCATTGATTCCGGAGATAAACAGCGCGATCTTGAATGGCTCAAAAGAATACTGACACAGGCCTAGTATCGCTTTAGTATATGTGTGTAAGTTGAGCGCAGGCAAAAACAGGTCGGAAAGGATATCTTTTGCAGAGGTCATGATGTAAAAGTTGCTTTTTGAGGAAAGAGCCATTAATCCGACCTCCCGGACCAAGCAGTTCTGGCAGGGCTTGGGTACAGGATTTTTGCTAAGATGGAGGTGATTCTCAAAATAGGCGCAATTGTGATTGGCTCTTCCCGATATACAGGAAGGTTCCAATGGTTTTGCACAGAAACCAATGCCTACAACAGAGCCTTTCCCCCCTGCCCAGAGCGGTTCAGACTCTTTTGGAATAAGCGTAGATCCGGTTGAGGGATTTCTGGCACTGAATTGGGCGTAATTTCGGACTCCCTTTAGTGTCTTCATGGGGTGGGGGACAACGACTTTTAGAAGAAATGTTTTGCCGTACTCTTTAAAGACACTGCGAAGACAAAAACTCCACAGCGAGAGATTAAAAATTGGTGAGCGGCCACGCCATACTTGGGACATAATCGAGTCGTTCCTAGTCTAATCTATCATGCTATAGACTGAGGATTCAATAACATATCCAAATCTGTGATGATGTCATTCCGTCCAGCCCTTCTCACAGTTTTTTCCATCACACAATCTGATCACAAAATAACGCTGTTGAGCACTCAAGAGGTCACAGATTTGGGAATGGAACCTTCTGTAAAGGAATAATTGACCGAGTTTCTCGAGTGTGCTATTTTAGAAGAAAAAATTATCGAAAGATAATTTTGGAGTAAGAGAAGAACCTATCTCTCTATTATAGAGACAAGTTCAATATTTTTTATTGGCATTTATTTGAGGAGAACACCCATGCCGGGGCCTATCGACCACAACAAACTCTACAGATTACCCTGGAACTATGCGGATAATGGTATCTCTTGGTTGGAGCCGACAACTGCCTGCAATATGCAATGCGAAGGATGCTACAGGGACACCTCAAAAGCAAAACACAAAACGCTAGAGGAGATTAGATCCGACCTGGAAGTGTTCAAGAGTTTGAGAAAGAGTGACTGCATGAGTATTTGTGGCGGTGATCCTCTCGTTCATCCGGAGATTGTAGAGATCGTGAAGATGAGCAAAGAGATGGGTTGGAAGCCCATTCTCAATACAAACGGTTTAGCTCTGACCAAAAAGCGCTTGGAAGCCCTGAAGGACGCGGGTGCCTTTGGTTTTACCTTCCACATCGATACTTCTCAAAAACGGCCGAAAGTCGACCCAAAATCCGAGATAGACCTCAATGACCTTCGGCTGCATTATGCCCAGATGCTGGCCGAGGCCGGTGGAATCACCTGCTCATTCAATTCGACCGTTTCTGATAAAACGATCGGCGATACACCAGAAATGGTTCGATGGGCTCAAAAATATCCGGATATCGTCCATACAATGGTGTTCATCATATTCCGTTCACCAGACTTAGCTGGAGACAAATTCGATGTGTACTCCAATGGCGACAAATTGGGCTGGGGTTCGACTTACAAGGAAACAGAATGGGGAGGGAAGAAACTCCTCTTCGCTCATGATGTTGCGGCAAAGATTAAAGAAGGCGACACGATGTATGAACCTTCTGCTTATCTGAATGGTACGGCTGATCCCAGCTCCCTCAAATGGCTTCTGGCCACAAGAGTTGTCTTTAACTGTAAGGTCATGGGTTATGTCTCGCCAAGATTTCAGGAGATCGTTCAAGATGGCTACCATCTGCTCAAGGGGAGATATCTCTCTTATGTGAAACCAAATTTTGTAAGAAAAGCAAAACTGGGCTCTTTCTTTGCCGGGATCGTCGATAGAAAGATGAGACGCATATTTTTCCGCATCTTGGGCCAGATTCTGAAAAATCCACTTAACATTTTCAGAAGGGCTTACTTTCAATCCTTTATGGTGATCCAGCCCATCAATATCACCAAAGATGGAACTCAAGATATGTGTGATGCTTGCCCGGACATCACGGTCCATGATGGCCGTTTAGTTTGGAGCTGCCGACTGGAAGAGCTCAACCTGTTTGGGAGTTTTTTTACATTTGTGCCCAAATCGAAAAAAAACACAAACTAAGGCACGAGAACAAGTTTCCCTACGGTTTGACCTGATTGAATGTCTCTATGCGCCTGCGCAACTTCCTCAAAAGGATAGGGTGTTGTCTTTGGCATCCGGATCTGCCCCTCTTTGAGCCAGGGATAGAGGTCATCCATTGTTTTATCAAATAGGTCTTTTCGGTTGAATAGGAAAGAGAGGTTGAAAGTGATGAGATTTTTGTTTTTTTTATGCATGTCCACTGGATTGAATTTGGGTGTCCGGAAATAATCCATCATGAGTTTATAGTAATTGGGGAGTCCTTTCTTTTTGGGAAACATCGAATGGAAGCCGTAAGAGATCAGCTTTCCGCTGGGTTTGAGGGCTCGATAACTTCCTCTCAGTGTGGAGATGCCGTTTCCATCAAGGACGGCATCACATCCCTCGGGTGCATGAGTTCTTACTGCTTTCCACAGGTCTTCTTGGCTCTTGTCGATGACCACATCCGCACCCATGTTTTTGGCCGCCTCAACTTTGTGCGAGCTCCCAACCACACCGATTGTCCGCCAGCCGGCCTGTCTGCACAATTGCAGAAGCGCACTGCCCACACCACCTGCAGCTGAATGCACAAGAACTATTGAGCCGGGAAATATTCTGACGGATAGGTGGAGAGCATAGTAAGCCGTACAAAAAATCGTCATGAATCCTCCCGCCTCTTCAAAAGAAACGTTCTGCGGAATGAAAAAAACCCAATCCTGCGGAACAGTCACGTGAGTGGCATATGCGTTAAAGAAGGTGATGCCAAATACCTTATCGCCCGCTTTTATGCGCGTGACATTCTTCCCTGTTTTGACGACAACTCCGGAAAAATCGAAACCCGGGGTTACCGGCCATCCGATATATTTTTTTTGCGATGCATAAAATCCCATTCTCACTACACAGTCTGCATAGTTAACACCAATGGCTTTTGTCTCCACCACAACTTGATTGTCTTCTGGATTGGGGTCCGGGAAAGATTCGATTTTTAGCTGGTTGAATCCACCTGGCTTATAGATAACGACTTTCCTCATAGCACCACCTCGCTCTCTAAAATACCACAAGGCAATCAAAGAGAAAACAGATAATCATCAGGAGAGATGTTTTCGTGTGCACATGGAAGCATCTCCAAAACAGTGTTGAATGACATTCCGATTGCTCGCCAAGCGTGGGGGTTGGCTTGATATCGTCAAGAATCGTGGTAAAATGCAACTGATAAAAAGGATTATTTAAAATATCGATAATCCTTCCAATCATTCAGTTGATTTGGCCACGTTATGAAACTCGAAAATACTGAAGACCGGATTCCAAAAATCTTGTTCGTCTGCTACGGAAATACCTGCCGGAGTCCCATGGCGGAGGGTTTGGCCAGGAAGATACTCGGGAATAAGGCCGAAGTGGAAAGTGCGGGTTTTATGCCGATGTTTGATGGCGCCGCACCGGATGCTGTCGCAATTTTGAATGAATTGTTTGACGTGGATATCTCTCAGCATCGGCCCAAAGATGTTTCAGAGTTATCCCTGGGTGAATATGATCGTATAATCGTCTTGGATGCTTATGTCTACAACACTATGAGCAAACTTATGAAGGACCACTCCGACAAACTCGTTCTGTGGGACACAGAAGATCCTTTCGGCCAGGACAGGGAGACCTATGAGCGAGTGGCCAAATGGCTCAATGCTCATCTGCGGAAACACCTGGCTCCACTTTTGTTTAGCCGATAGAGAAGATTTATAATGGTAAATGTCTCCGCTTCGTAACTACTCATAAAAAAGGGGATGTCTTATTCAAGGATAAGTTGCTGTCTGCAGATTGTATCTTGAATTTTTCCTCTTTACACAATTTATCCTAAAGACGTATACTAACACTGTTGGGGGGTCCATTGAAGAACCAAAAACTAAAAATTTTACTTATTGTACTGATCATCACTATGATCCCGATCTATCGTCTGAGAGCTCAGCCTCAATCAGTCGATCAAGAGCAAGTTAAAAAGATACTGAAGAAATGCGCTGATTATTGTGAAAAATTGAGTCATCTCGTTCTATATTTTGTATGTCGCGAGGAAATAACAGAACGAATCGATCACTCTGAGCTTAAGGCTATAGGCCAATTTTCATCGGACGATCCTAAAAAAATTCGAAAAAACGCGCAATTCCCTGCTTTGGATAAGAATGTTTATATCTATGATTATCAGTTGATACGGAGAGAAAACGAAACAAAGGAACAAAGAATTCTATTGGAGGAAAATGGCCAGGAGAAAAACGAACAGAATGCTCCGCTAAAAACAAGACGCTTCAAACATATCTATATGGTATTCGGGCCGATTGGCCTCCTTAGCAAATACAACCAGCAATTTTATGATTATAAAATTGTCAAAGAAACGAAATTCAAAGGAGAAGAGGTGTTTATCATTGAAGCTGCTCCCAAATCAGATATAAAACCCGATAAGCTTTCTGGAAAGATTTGGATCAGAAAGAGTGATTTTTGCGTTTTAAAAATAGAATGGAATCAAACATCTGTGGGAAACTACAAAGAAATTGAGAAAATTGCCATCAGTTTAAACGCCATCCCACAAATCACTTTTATGACTGAATTCGACTTTGAAAAGAATAAGATCCGA
>CAZXJE010000063.1:0-14759 GCA_964640835.1 uncultured Eubacteriales bacterium | reverse complement strand
CGCTGGCCTGTCACGCCAGAGGTCGCGAGTTCAAGTCTCGTCGGCCCCGCCACTTTTCCCCCTGTAAATCCCGGTTTTCCTTTAAGCACCATCGGAACGATACTGACCCTAGGATAGCTGAGGTTGATGATGCGAGGGAGCGGCTTGCCAGATAATATGCCAAATATGTCAGCATAGCTGATTGGTTTTCGTTAGAGATACTAGGGAAAGAGCTCTCACATAAATTAGGACTGTCCATTTTGTTGAGCTCCTAACTTGATGGCGTAGGCAGGTCGCAACCGTAATAAAATTTAATCCAGGAAATTACTCCTAAACACAGAAAAAATCAAAAATATTAAGATGCTTGACATGTAGCCAATAGTTTGATGAGATTAAGGTCCTTGGACTAATAATCCTGCAGCAGTTTATTTAGCAACAGGCAAAAATAGAGAAATATTCGTGAAAAATAAAACGAGTTTGTTAATAAGCCTGCATAATCTCAATTGCAAATTGTATAAAGAGAAAGCAATTATCGATAAAAATGTGAAATGCTCTATAGATATCCTAAGATCTCACTCTTGCCCTATTTTCAAGGCACGTGGAGTTATCGAGACTTCGGTATCCCTACCAATAACTTCGAGTGATTTAGAGGCGTACTCGCATTTTGAATTAGGCTTTAATGAGCCTATAGAAGGAATTTCGAAAATATTGATCATCATCACTGAAGTGAATTGGAAAAATAAAAAAAGAGCAAGGTTCGAATCTTTAAGTTACAAATAATCAATACAATTCATAAAATACCTCAAAAAAGTTCCGATAAGATAGACGGCTGGGGGGAGGGGAAATTCTCAGGGACAAAAATTAATTGTCCTTTCTGCGAAAGCACCAAGATTAGCAGAGAAAATCGCAATAGAAGATATGGAAGAACGGAAGATTTACAGATGCTTAAAGTGCGGACGAGAATTCAACGAAAAAGAACTGGAAGATGAATTTAAGTCACCCCTAAAAATCATCACAAAAGGTGATTGCAAAAAGGGAATAAAAAAGAAATTATAGTAGGAGCTAGGATTTTAAGGCACCTTTTGGCGTTCTAGATAGAAATAATAAGTCCTGTTTCAAGAGAATTTATGGATAAGATAGAAATTTTGGAGAATGGACAAGAGAAAAAAGTTTTAATTGTCGACGATGATCCAGTCACATTGGCGCTGTTAGAGAAAATCTTTTTATCAGATGGATACTGGGTTGCGAAAGCCGCCAATGGCAAAGACGCTCTCTATATTGCCGATGAATTTAGTCCTGACGTAATTATACTAGACATAATGATGCCAGTCATGGATGGTACGGAAACCATTGAATTCCTCGAGAAAAATCCAAGGACGAAAAATATCCCTGTGCTGTTTTTAACTTCGCTCATTTCAAAGGGGGAAGAATCGAGTAAATTCGGTTCGAACAGATGCTTTCTTGCTAAGCCGATAGAGAAGGACAAATTGTTAAAAGAAGTCGAGCGATGGATTGAAGGACTTTCAATTAAGTAGAAACAAGAAAAGAGGTGGTCCACCCGAACGGGCCTCCTGGAATTAACAGAGGAAAGCATTTGCCTCCTATGCCTCACAAAATCACCTCTTGATGATATCTCCTTGAAGCGTGTTTTCAAGTTTGGAGATTGCCTTCAATCGATCTATGAGTCATTCAAATTACACAATCAATCACAATTTTATTTGACTCCGGGTTTTTCCTGTGCTATAGCTCTTGCGAGGGGAATATGACCTGGATTTTCTGCATCATGAATGTATGTGAATGGAGTATGACAGGAAATTCTCAATGATTGATTCCGGCTCTTCTGTCGCTTATTCGATTCTATTTTTGGGGACTCTCATCGTTCTCAGCATTGTCATCCGGTCGGGGTTGAAAAAGACAGGAGTCCCTTCTCTGATAGGATTTATAGCACTCGGATTCTTGATTCGCCTCATCGATCCTCAGGGAACGCTTATCTCTGAAGAAACCGGAAAAATCTTTGAATTTTTCGCCGAAATCGGTGTTATCACTTTGCTCTTTAAAGTCGGACTTGAGAGCAATTTGAAGGGCTTGGTAAAGCAGCTGCGCCATGCCAGCATCATCTGGTTTGGGAATATTATTTTTAGCGGCTTTTTGGGATTTGTCATTGCAGAGTATGTCTTCCACTTGGGGCTATTTCCCAGCCTCTTCATCGCGGTCGCTCTTACGGCGACTAGCGTGGGTGTTTCGGTCAACGTTTGGCATGAGGAAAACGCAGTAAAATCTCCGACGGGGGAATTGCTGCTGGATGTTGCGGAGATGGATGATATTTCCGGAATCATGTTCCTCGCTCTCATTCTTTCCATTATTCCAGTGTTAAAAGGCAATCTAGACGTTTCTCTGGCAGACGCTGTCGGGAAGACGATAGGGATTCTTTTATTGAAACTTTTCGCTTTCGGCCTTGTCTGTACCCTCTTCTCTAGGTATGTCGAGCCGCATATCACAAGTTTTTTCAGTAAAATAAGACATTCACCAGATCCGATGCTCATAATGGCTGGATTCGGATTCATCATCGCAGCGCTAGCGGGAGTGTTAGGATTTTCATTGGCTTTGGGAGCCTTTTTTGCAGGATTGGTGTTTAGCCGTGACCCAAAAGCCGTAAAATTGGACGCATCATTTGGCGCATTGTATGACTTGTTTACACCCTTCTTCTTTATCGGTATCGGCTTGAAGATTGAACCCTCCAGTCTAAACTCTGCTGTTGGACTGGGTGTTGTTTTGACGATTGTTGCTGTTATCGGCAAATTGATAGGCAATGGACTGCCCTCTCTGTTTTTCATGGGGTGGACAAGCGTGCTTTTACTCAGTGTGAGCATGGTGCCAAGAGCGGAGATAGCCATGATCGTCATGCAAAGGGGGCGCGATTTGGGTGATTGGGCTGTGCCCGATCATGTATTCGGAGCCATGGTTGTTGTATCGCTTGCGACTTGTATTTTTTCTTCTTTGGCTTTAAAGAGAATGTTGAAACGATGGCCTCAACGCTCAGATTGATAAGATGGAGCGACTTCGAGCCCTGATTAAATTTTTTGTTCCCATTAAGCGACATTGGCCCAAAACTAACATAATCCTGATTGAAATTGATATGATTTGTTGTGTAAGATCAAAAAATTAAATCAAATAAGCATTCTTATGAAGAGATCGGAGGGAAGATGAAAAAGCCACTTATGATTTTTTATCTTGCAATTATTTTATGTTTCATTATGAGTTGCTCAGACCAAACAATTCCGGAAGAGCCTGGCATCACCGAAGATCAAGTCGCCTCAGCAGATGGCATCACCACCCAAACGGCAAACCACAATGATGTCTCATCCATCGATGCCCTCGTTAATGCTCTCTATCAATCGATTACCTTTCCTGAGGGCGAAAAGCCCAACCTGGATCGTTTTAAATCTCTGTTCATCCCAAATGCCCTTTTCATCCGTATCACACCCGATGGCCCCAACGCTATGGATCTGGCTAGTTTTGTTTCGTCCTTCAGCGAAAGGATCACGTCAAATGCTCTAACAAGTTTCTATGAAGCGGAGATCTCCCGCAAAACCCATTCCTTCGGTGGCATCGCTCATGTGTTCAGCACATACAAAAAGGGGATGAACACAACAGATCCACGTTTTTTGGGCCGGGGCATCAACAGCATCCAGCTCTTCCACGACGGCAAACGTTGGTGGGCATGTGGCATAACCTGGGAAGACGAACGGGCCGACAATCCAATTCCGGAGCTGTATTTACGATAAACGTTTCAGGACGCAAGACGCTTTCCACCTGGGTCATTTGGAATTAACTTGATTTTTTTTCACAAGTAAATATACGCTAATCACGATATGGTTACTCTCGACTTAGACAGAACGAATGCTTTTGTCTTGCAGAAACATCACTTGACCGAAGATCCCAAAACAGATGATCTTTTGCAGATCGTGAGAGATATCGGGGGTCTCCATGCCACTCTGTCCACAACTCCGTATCTCTCTCTCTTTCTAAGGTCTATTAACTTTAAAAGGGTAGATTTGGATCACGTACTTTACGAAAGGCGGCTCCTCGGTAAGGTCCGTTATGCCCGAAAAACGGTGTATATCCTCCCCAAAGACCGCGTCACCATAGCCCATTCGGCGATGAAGGCACTTCTCTTAACCCGGTTTGAAGTCTATATCCAGCATCTGGGGCTCACCCAGGACGAGTATGAAGAGATCACCCAGGAGATCCTCGATATTGTCAAAGGATGCGGGAAAACGACCAAAGAGATTAAGGCAAAAATGAAAAAAGATTTGAATGTCTCTGCCATCGTTAACCTTATGTGCGACCAGGCCCTTCTAATACGCGGCAAGCCCAAAACGGGATGGAAGAGCAACCTTCACACGTATTTTCCTTTCGATGAATATTTTCCAGGCCTAGATTTGAGTGAGATAGGGGAGCTCCATGCCAAAGAGCAAATGGTCCGCCATTATCTATCCTCTTATGGACCCGTGTCCGTCACAGACATTTCTTGGTGGACAGGATTTTCCAAGGGAGACGTCAAAAGGATTTTGGGCGTCTTAAAGAACGACCTGATTTCTGTGGAAATATCCGGGATTTCCGGATCTCACATGATGCTCTCTTCGGATAATGAATCTCTGAGTTCTACCGAGGTTTCGAAGAAACCTCAAGTCCACCTTCTGCCCGCTCTTGACCCATATCTCATGGGCTTTAGAGACCGCCAGCGTTTCCTCGATGATACCCATTCCGCATGGATCTACGACCGCACGGGGAATGCCACCAACGCCATCCTGGTCAATGGATGCATAGCTGGAGTATGGGATTGGATCGATCAAAAGGAGCCCGAGATAAGATATTACCTTTTCAAGAAAGTTGATCCCGTCGTTAAAGACGTTTTACACTCCCGAGCAAAAAAAATAGGTCGTTTCGTATTTGATAAAGATCCTCGAATCCTAGAAAAAGATTCCATGATTCCTCTGAACCAAAGAACGATGGGCGGATTCATATCGCCTCTAAGGCACTAATCAGGCTCTGGGTTTCTTGATGATTAAATGTTTATATTTAGCCTGAATTATTCATAAAAAATGTCGATACTTATCATAACAAACGTAAAATCAGAATGTTACATTGTTTTCTCGGAATACTCATTTTGGCACTGCATTCCCTATGCGATTTTTATTTATAATCGGCATCTTTTTCCCTTCGGGCGCCGACCCAACCTAACCCGCCGATCTCACTACAGTACCTTCGTTGTAGCCCACTTGCGGTAGTTCACTACAGCTTCGTAGGCCACTGCCTCGACCTTAATGTTAGGGTGGGGTGGGTTGGCCTCAACTCGTGAATAATTCAGGTTAGATTACAAAATAAAAAAAATGTGAATTTTAAGGCGACAATAAAGGAAAATGTAAGATACAATATGAAGTTATTTTTTCTCGGAGAGGGAAGACAGCCATGAAGAATGAAATGGATATGATAGCATTCGGCCCGGTTCCATCCAGACGCTTGGGACAGAGCATGGGAATAAACAATATTCCTCCAAAAATCTGTACGTATTCCTGTGTCTACTGCCAAATTGGAAGGACCTTGAATATGCAGGTTGAACGGATGGAATTTTATAAGCCCGATGAAATCTTTCAGGCTGTAGAGAAAAAAGTCAAGGAAGCTGTGGAGAAAAGAGAAGCTGTTGATTATCTTACGTTCGTTCCCGATGGTGAGCCTACTTTGGATATCAATATCGGAAGGGAGATTGAAATTCTCAAGAATCTGGGCTTGAAAATCGCGGTTATCACAAACTCTTCTCTTATATGGGACGAGAAAGTCAGGAGTGATTGTTACAAGACAGACTGGATTTCTGTGAAGATAGACGCCTTAACTCGCGATATTTGGAGAGAAATTGACAGGCCGCATGGTTCTTTGAAACTTGAAAAAATATTAGATGGCCTTTCGGAATTTGCCCGGAGATTTAAGGGCGAGATGACAACAGAAACCATGCTTATTCAGGGCATTAATGATAATATAGAACAGATTGAGAAAATTTCTGATTTCATTGCCGGGTTAAAACCAGCCAGAAGCTATATTGCTATCCCCACAAGACCTCCGGCAGAGAAATGGGTCAAACCTCCGGCAGAAAACATGATTAATATGGCCGTTCAGATTTTCAAAGAAAAAGAGATTCCTACGGAATATTTGATTGGATATGAAGGGAATGCCTTTGCTTTTACTGGCAATGTGGAAGAGGATTTGTTAAGTATAACGTCTGTCCATCCTATGAGAGAAGACCAGGTGAGAGAGTTTTTGGACAAGGCAGAAAAAGATTGGACAGTTATACAAAAGCTGATCAGTCAGGATAAATTGATAAAGTCAGAGTACAAGAATAAGAAATTTTACACAAGAAAATTACACTGGCGTGAATGAAACCCAAATTAAAATTGAATGAAAAAGTCACTCAAAGGTCATGAACAAGGAAAAAAACAAACAGAAAGAAAAACCAAGAAATATTTTTATTTCTATCTACGGAGCCTTTAAAAATTTTGGAACCGCACTTCCCATTATTTTGGGAATTATTCTTCTTCTGGGATTACTCCGAACATATGTTTCTCATCAACTTATTTCCTCTGTGTTTAAAGGGAACGTAATTTCAGATACACTACTCGGTGCGATTTTTGGGAGCATATCAGCGGGAAACGCTCTGACGAGCTATATCATAGGAGGAGAGCTTTTAAAGGAAGGAATCAGTCTTTTTGCCGTAGCAGCGTTTATTGTGGCCTGGGTTACAGTAGGAGTTGTTCAGTTCCCTGCCGAGGCAGCTATTCTCGGAAAACGATTTGCTCTTTTAAGAAATCTTCTAAGCTTCATTTTGTCTATAGCCGTTGCGATAGGGACTGTCCTCATGCTAAGGATGATTCAATGAATCAGAGAAACAAGGAGAAAAAGGGAAAAAGAGGGTGGTATGGCTTCATTTTTTTGGGTTTTGTCGTTGTTGTTTATTGTATTCTGTTTATTTTAAGCCCTGAAAATGTGGTTAAATCCCTCAGAGTAAGTGGAAACATTCTGGTGAATTTAATTCCTGTATTTATAATGGTTGTCTTTTTTATGGGCATAGCAAATTATTTTTTTAAACCCAAAGCGGTCTCGCGATATTTAGGGAAAGAGTCTGGTTTAAAAGGATGGATCATTGCTGCATTGGCAGGGATACTGAGTCATGGCCCCATTTATATCTGGTATCCTTTATTAAAAGAATTCCGTCAGAAAGGAATGCGCACAGGCCTAATGGCCGTTTTTTTATATAACAGAGCCATTAAAATTCCTCTATTGCCCCTTTTGATTTATTACTTCGGTGCAGAGTTCTGTATTTTATTATTAATGTGGTTGATTCTAGCCTCTCTAGCCGAAGGAAAAATCATAGAGATTTTAGTATAATGAGTTCATTGAAAAATTTTTATGACTGTGTTTGGTTCTTTTATTTGTCCTTTTTTTACCTGAATCATTGCATCCTGTAGCTCTTCTAAGGGATAAACACGTCGTCCCATTCTCATATCGGTCTCTCCAGCAATTTTAAGAAACTCTTTGGCATCAGCTCTGTTCACGTTGTATAAGGTTCTTACATCCCTACCCCACAGGTTATCTGAATAGTTCCTTATCTCGATTGTGGACATACTCACCGGCGCAAGCACCAGAATTCCTCCTATTTCTACATGAGTAAGGGCAGGCTCTACCAGACTGCCTGAAGGAGGAAAGAGAATGGCTGAATCAAGACGGACGGGAATTTTTTCTTCTATGACATTCCCCACCCAAACAGCTCCGTTTCTTCTTGCTTCTTCTTTATGAATGGAAGATCTTGTGCTGACATAAACTTCAATACCAAGATAATTCGCTACCTTTAGGACATAATAAGCCGTGGGACCAAAGCCAAAGAGTCCCAGCTTACCTCCACGGTCTGCCCCTGTTAATTTGAGAGCACAGTAGCCAGCAATACCGGGACATAAGAGCGGGGCTATATCTTCCGGCTCCATAGTGAGTCCCCGCATTGAGAGAGCAAAATCTTCTTTAATGGTTACGTACTCTGCAAATCCGCCGTCCGCATCCCAACCCGTGCATTGAAAATCCTGACAATAATTCTCCTTTCCCTTTAGGCAGTATTCGCACTTGCCACAAGTGCTATAAAGCCAGGAGATGCCCACAGGATCTCCGGATTTAAATTTTGTGACTCTTTCGCCTTTCTTATCGACAATCCCAACGATTTCATGGCCTAAAATCAAAGGAGATTTCTTCAAAGGAAGATCTCCTTCAGCGACATGAATATCCGTCCTGCATATTCCGCAGACCTGAACTTTTACTCTTATTTCCTTATTATTCGGAAGAGCTAAAGGCACATCGGTCAGCTTAAGAGGCCTCTCTTCTATCTTGGATTGTTTTTCCAAAAGCCATGCTTTCATGTTCACACCTAGACGATATAAAGACTTCGGTAGAAATCACTCACAACCTCATCATATTCTTCTCTGTACCGTTTTATTGCAAAGGGAAGATAATCCAGAATATCCTGGGCAGTGATACCATCTTTGCCCTTATCCGCTGCTGCAAGGTCTCCGGAAAAACCGTGCAGAAAGACACTCGTGCGTACCGCATCTTCTAGATTCAGGCCTAAACCAAAAGCAGCCGCGATAGTTCCTGTGAGAACATCGCCCGAGCCTGCTGTCGCCATTCCCGAATTTCCACTCATATTGACGAAAACTTTCTCGTCGGGATAACCGACCAAAGAATGAGCTCCTTTCAGAACAATAAAAGCGTTCAGATTTTTGGCTTCTTGTTGCACTAGGAGGATCTGATTCTCCAACACTTCTCGGATGGAGATTTGCGCAATACTGGACATCTCTCCCGGATGGGGAGTGAGGATGGTCGGGTGTTGTCGCTCTTTTATCAATTTTGTATTTTTGGAGATGGCCGTTAGTCCGTCGCCATCAATGAGAAGAGGTTTCCTGATTTCTTTGGTCAGTTGTCTTACCAATTCCTGGGTTTCTTCGTTGATCGACAGGCCAGGTCCCATCACCACCATATCCACCTGTTCTGCAATTTCCAGGAGTGTCTGCTTGTTTTTCAAAGCGATGCTTACGGATGGAGTTTCCTCTTGCGGAAAAAAAACAATTTCGCTGCCTTTATTGGCGAGGAAGGCAGTAATGGATGACGGTGATGCCAAACGGGCATATCCCCCTCCTGCCTTCAAAAAAGACATGGCCGAAAAATAAGGAGCCCCCAGATAATTGGACGCCCCGGCAATAAAAAGGACATCTCCGAAAGTGCCCTTATGCCCTTTTTCATCTCTCACGGGAAGCTCGGCCGGCCGGCTCACTTCTACTTTAAAAGAATCCGTATTGTAGAGAGATGGAGGAAAAGAGATATGCGTCACATACAGCTTGCCGCAATGCTCGAAGCCTGGGTAAAGCATATTCCCTCTCTTGGGAAGGCCAAACGTGATGGTGTGATCTGACCTTACGGCTTCTCCCATAATCTTCCCGGTATTTCCACTAATTCCTGAAGGAATATCTATACTGAAAACCGGTTTTTGACTCTGATTAATCAAGAGAATCGCCTCTTTATACACTCCCTCGACATCGTGGTTGAGCCCGGTTCCAAAAAGGGCATCTACAATGGCGTCACATTGCAGAGCCTCGTCCCTTACGGATTCTATTGAATCAATCCGTGTGATTTTAATGGGAAGTACGGAGACAATCTCAAGGTTTTTTTTGGCGGAACCTTTAAACTTCTTCTCGTCTCCAAGAAGAAAAATCCGCACGTCTCCGCCTGTGGAATGAATTTTTCTTGCCGCGGCCAGTCCGTCTCCCCCATTGTTTCCTGTGCCGCAGAACACCGCAAACTTTTTGTTTTTAATTCCATGCTCCCGGAGAATGACATAGTAAACGGCTTCGCCTGCATTCTCCATGAGAAGTTCTTGAGATATCCCATAATTTTCTATAGCACTTTTGTCCAAATTTCTCATCTGTTCCACAGTGCTAATTTTCATTTTTTCACTTCTCCTTTTTTCAAATTATCTTAAGCGGGGGCCCATCGTCAAGAAAAAGTCATATTTAGGGGGGATAATCCCTATGCCCCAATTTGTTTATTCAGTAAAAGTGAGTTTGCAAAGAATCAGTTTTTTTTATTCTAATGCTCTTTGCTATATAATCATGTATTATTGAGAATACCCCATAATATTGTGTTTGATCATATCCTGATTCCAGAATGCATTCACTCTCCAATCCCAGCTCATCGGTCAAAAGGATAAACATGTCAAGTTTTTGGGCTAACAAGAGAGTTAGGCAAATAATAAAAAAAAGTCATGAAAATTAGAATCCTGGGATCGGAGTCTTTAGGCGTTCGCGGGTTATCTTGTGTTGTGGAAACCGGTAACCGCAAAATTGTCATTGATCCCGGGGTGGCCCTGGGCTATCAACGTCACGGACTACTCCCTCACCCTTTTCAAATTGCTGTGGGGATTGAGGTGCGCCGGAAGATTGTGAAAGCCTTAGAGGACTGCACGGATATCGTCATCAGCCATTTCCATGGGGACCATATTCCTCTGGTTAATGCCAATCCCTATCAGCTCTCAGCTCGAGTGGTGTCCCACTCTTTCCAAAAGCCTCGGTTGTGGTGTAAGAGTCCGAATGATGTCTCCGCTTCAATGGCCAAACGCTGCCGCGATCTATCTAAAGTCTTGGGACGGAGATTTCCTTGCTCAGAAGGTCAAACATCAGGACCTCTCAGTTTCTCCCAATCCATGCCTCACGGAGAGGCGAAAAGCCATCTAGGAAGAGTGATGATGACCCAGGTGGAGGATACCAAAGAGATTTTTGTTCACGCCTCGGATATTCAGCTCTTAGACATCACTCCCATAGAACAGATATTGGCCTGGAAACCTGATATTGTTCTTGCCTCCGGACCCCCTTTTTACCTCAGGCATCTGTCATCAAGAACACGAAAGAGAGCTCGTGAAAACGCTTTGTTTTTAGCCAAGAAAGTCCCCGTTTTAATTCTTGATCACCACGTTTTACGGAATGAGGAGGGATATCGTTTTTTGGAAGACCTGTCGGCATCGGTTGGACACACAGTCTTCTGTGCCGCCGATTACATGGGACGGAAACGCCTCCCGCTCGAAGCCTGGAGGCAACATCTCTACCGGGAGATGCCAGTTCCTGAAGGCTGGCATAAAGCATACTCTCAGGGAAAGGTGGGTACGGATTCTTACAGAAAATGGAGAGGCATAAGTATTCAGGACATCATATGAGGGGAAAATGAAGATTTAGAGCGATGGAATCGATCTTTTCAATCATTGTATGGCTTTTGATAGGCATTTTTGCCGGATTTATGAGCGGTATGTTCGGGATAGGAGGAGGGTCAGTAAGGACTCCCCTGATTTATGCCTCAGGCCTGCCGCTTCTGAGTGCTTTTGGAATCAATTTACTGGTCATACCCTTCTCTTCCTGTATTGCTGCTATCAGTCACAGGAAGAACATCGACTGGAGGTTTGCTCCCTTGGTCATCGCAGGTGGTGTTTCAGGCACGGTAGCAGGCTCTTTCTTGGTGGGAAAGATCCAAACCCTACCTTTAGCCATAATATTTTTATTTGTTTCTCTTATCACTGTATTGGGGATTTATCTGGATCGATTGATTCCTGGAGTGGCAAAGAAGATCCATCCCGATAAAAAAATCATTATAGGCGGTACGTTTTGTCTTAATTTCATTACAGCGATGCGGGGAGGAAGCGGGGGTTCTCTATTCCCTCCCTTTTTGAAATTAATGAAATTGGATATACACGAGGCCATCGCCACATCTTTGTTTGCCACCATCTTCTCGGCAATGGCCGGAGTTGTTATTTATTGGCATCGAGGTGACATCTTGTTGCTGCCGGCCATATCGGTGATCGTAGGCTCAGTCGCGGGAGCAAGGCTAGGGAGTATGACGTCTCTGAAAACAAAATCGTTGGGACTGGAAATCGGACTTTCCGTGTTGGTCCTAATTATGGCACTGATCGTGCTGGTGAAAGCCATTTTGGCTGGATAATAAAAATGAAAAAGTTAAGACTGAATTCTGTGATATTCCGGTTGTGATTAGAAAAATCCTAAGAATTAGGAAAAGGACCAACGCAAAAGAGAAAAAATCAGTCTTTTTCACCTATTAGGGAAAAACATGCCGTATTGATTTCAATCTTTTCACGGAAATGCTAGATTTTTAAGCCTTCATGTGGAAATATAATTAGGAATTCATACTTTATCTGGCTATTTGATAAAGAGGGGGATAGTGATACAAACGGAGATAACAGGGAATTCAAATAAAAGGAATATTTTTGTTGACAGATGGGGAATTATAAATTATATTGTTAATGATAATGGTTATCATTATCATATTGAGTATTAATCTCAATTAAGATCAAAAATGGTTGAAACTTATAAATGGAGACATCGATTCCGAAAACATGTTTCCCGTTGGACATTGCCGCGTGAATCTATCCTGGATCTTCTGTCAAGAACGTCAAAACATATGAGTGCACAAGAGATTTACGACGATCTTTATAAGGTCTATCCGGGAATCGGGCAAAGTACAATTTACCGCACCCTGAGCCTTTTGGTGAAAACGGGTTTTCTAAATAAAATTGATATTGGCAATGGTCCGAGCCGCTATGAATACAGATCAGGCAATACAAAGGCGCACCACCATCACCTCATCTGTACCAAATGTGGAAAAATCATCGATTATAGCGATTTCATAGATGAAGAAGAGAAGCTCGTCAAAGAAGCAGAAAAGAATATCGCCGGAAAATACAGGTTTCAAGTTAAAGATCACAACATCGAATTTTATGGATTATGTAAGGATTGCCACTAGATAATCGGACAAGTTAGTAAAGGAGGAAAAATGAGAAACAGATACAGATGGATGTATTACCAAACAGGTCTTCCTGGCTGGATGAGATACGGTTTTTCTCCCGGCTGGATGGACAGAAGTCCAACAGGTTTGGGCCCCGCTGCTCAATATCTTACTCATGGGACGTGGCCTACGCCTCAGATGAATTATGCCTGGCAGCAGGGACAGATGCCCTATTCTCCCATGCCCGGGTTCCCCCAATCCGGATTTCGGACTCCGTACGATCCTTGGGGGATAGCTGAGCTAACGCCGGAACAGGAGCTCAATTTTCTTAAAGCAGAAGCCGAGCAGTTGGACGATGAGCTTTCAGGCATAGAAAAAAGAATCAAAGAATTGGAAGGTGAAAAATGAGAGTAGCCGTATCTGCATCGGGTCCCGAGCTCTCCAGCTCTGTTGATCCCCGGTTCGGGCGATGTCCCTATTTTTTATTCATTGATCCCGACTCTATGGAGTTTGAAGCCATTGAGAATCCCAATATTTCTTCTGCCAGCGGAGTTGGGATTCAATCTGCCCAGCTTGTTGCGGAAAAAGGAGCAAAAGCCGTTCTTACAGGGAGCTGCGGTCCCAACGCTTTTCAAACTCTCCAGGCAGCAGGAGTCGAGGTGATCATCGGAGTTTCTGGAACAATTCAGGAGGCTATCGCGCATTATAAATCGGGTCAAATTCAGACTACGGCGCAAGCCAATGTCCCTGCCCATTCCGGAATCGGCGGAAGCGGGGCCATGGGCTCCGGTTTCGGCATGGGCCGTGGAATGGGCGGAGGTATGGGTGGAGGCATGGGGAGAGGTATGGGTAGAGGCATGGGGAGAGGCATGGGATATGTGCAGCCTCCTCAAGTTCCCCAGTCGCCACCACCAGAGTCCGCTCAGCCGCCGAAGTCCCCTGAGGAAGAGATGAATTATTTGAGACAGCAGGCTGAATTGCTCAAAAAACAGATGGAGAACATCTCTAAAAAAATCGAAGAGATGGAAAAGAAAAAAACATAATTTTTAATTTTAACTAATTTAGCTAAAAACCGAGCCTATTGCGGACAGAATGAGCGGAAGTGTTGGTGAGGGGAGAGGTCAGAACAGACTCAGTTGGAACCGGATCAAGAGAAGAGTCTTTTGAAAACGAGGAAAAAGTGAATAAAGATAACGACCTTGAAAGGTTCGCTCATGAGCTTCAAAAGCAAATTCTTGAGCAAATCAAAAAACAATATTCCGAAGTGGCCATAGATCACTGGCAAAATCCGAGGAACTTCAAAAGAATCGAAAATCCGGATGCTTACGCCAAGGTAACAGGCCCTTGTGGTGATTCCATGGAGATGTTCCTACAAATGAAGGACGATACAGTCTCCGAATGCGGATTTCAAACCGACGGCTGTGGTACTACTATTATCTGCGGCAGCGTGGTGACGGAACTTGCAAAAAAAAAGTCTATAACTCAAGCTCTTCCCCTGGTAAGTGCTGATAGAATACTCGAAATACTCGGAGGTTTACCGGATCCAGATGTGCATTGTGCTCAGCTAGCTGCAGAGACTATGAGGAAGGCATTGGCGGATTATCTCTCCCGGAAAACAGGTGCTTGGAAAAAACATTGAAGAAAAATTTGAGGATTGTCGAAAAGTAAGCTATGTCCGTATTTATTGACAATGAAAAGTGTGAAAGCTGTGGCATTTGCGTTGCTGTCTGTCCCCTCCATGCCATATCGATCATCGAAGGCAAAGCGTTTATCGACCAGAATAGATGCACTGAGTGTCTTCAATGCATAAATGAATGCCCCAACGATGCGATCCGTCAGATCGCTGACAGAGAGGTTTCTCTGAAAACTAGAGAGAATCCAATCCCTTATTTTGAGGATAAAAC
>CAZXJE010000062.1:4310-14911 GCA_964640835.1 uncultured Eubacteriales bacterium | reverse complement strand
CGCCTAGAGCCCTTCTCACGGTTTTTTCCATCACACAATCTGATCACTCAATAACACGTCCTGTTTTCTAGCAATCACAGATTTGGAAATGCAATCCTCAACGAGACGTACCTTGACAATCGCAGCCACAGAAATTATTGTAAAAGGTCCAACTTTTGACTAGAGAGGAAATCCCATGTTTGAATACGATGCTCTCATCGTTGGCGCAGGTGGAGCAGGGCTTTATGCGGCCCTCGAAGCCAGCAAAGCAGGAAAAACTGCTGTGTTGTCCAAACTCTTCCCCATCAGGTCCCATACTGGAGCGGCACAAGGTGGCATAGGCGCTGCCCTGGGGAACCTCGAGGAGGACAAGCCCGAATGGCATGCCTTTGACACCGTCAAAGGGGGAGACTATCTCACCGACCAAAATGCCGCAATTATTCTCGCCGAAGACGCTATCCAAGCTGTTTACGAGCTAGAAAACAAGGGCCTACCTTTCAGCCGTACGCCTGATGGGCTCATCGACCAGCGGAGGTTTGGGGGACATACTCGGAACTTCGGTGAGGCACCGGTCCGGCGAGCCTGTTATTCTGCGGATCGGACCGGTCATATGATCCTTCAAACACTCTACCAGCAGTGCATTAAAAACAGTGTGACCTTCTTTGACGAATACTATCTCTTGGATATTATCATCGAGGACCAGCGATGCAGGGGACTTGTCACAATGAAGCTCTCGACTGGGGAGATTCACACCTTTAAGGCAAAGGCGGTTCTGTTTGCGACAGGAGGTTTCGGTCGCATGTTTCGAATTACATCCAATGCTTATGCAAACACGGGTGATGGCCAAGCCGTGTTGGTCAATCGTGGTATTCCCCTCGAGGACCTAGAGTTTTACCAGTTCCATCCTACAGGAATTCGCGGATTAGGAATCCTCATCACAGAAGGAGTCCGGGGGGAGGGAGGAATTCTGCGAAATGCCAGGGGAGAGCGTTTCATGGAGAGGTATGCGCCCACGCTACTGGACTTGGCGCCCCGGGACATGATAGCCAGGGCCATTCAATCTGAGATCCGAGAATTCAGGGGGATCAAGGGGGATGCTTCAATCGACGATTTTATCCATCTGGATGCGACTCACCTGGGGAAAGAAAAGATAGAGACAAAACTCCCTGACATTGCTGAATTCTCTCGCACATACCTGGGTGTCGATCCGGCAGACGAACCCATGTCCGTCCACCCCACTGCCCACTATGCCATGGGAGGCATCCCCACAGACCTCGAAGGAAGAGTCATCTTCGACAGCCAGGGCACCACATACGAAGGATTGTATGCAGCCGGGGAATGTGCGTGTGTCTCTGTGCATGGTGCAAACAGGCTTGGCACCAACAGCCTTGTCGAGCTGATCGTCTTCGGCCGCCGTGCAGGACAACACATGGCCCAATACGTAAAGGGCGCTGATCTTGGGACTGTCTCTCCTGACGCAGGCGAACCATCACAAGCTAGGCTCGCCGAGCTCAGGGGTCATGGGAACGGCCCTGATCCGGAATCTCTTCGTCAGGAGATGCAACGTGTGATGATGGAAAACGTGGGGATCTACCGTATCGGGGAAAACATGGCAAAAACAAAGAAAGCTTTGAGAGAGATGCGACAGGTCTACACACAAATAAAGGCCAACGACCCCAGCAAGGCCTTTAACACACAAGTGCTCGAGGTCCTGGAATTGGGTCATCTCTTAGACTTGGCATACATGGTGACCGCTTGCGCTCTAAACAGACAGGAAAGCCGTGGCGCACATGCACGGGAGGACTACCCGGAACGAGATGATCAAAACTGGCTCAAGCATACACTGGCGTGGCTGGAGGGCGAAAAGATCAGGCTGGATTATAAAAATGTCGACATTTCCAGGTGGGCACCCAAACCCCGGAAATATTGAGAGAGAGGGACTATGAAGATCTTTGTGGAGATCCAACGGTTCAATCCTGAATCCGATACTGAACCCTACACCCAAAAATATGAGGTCGACGCAAACCCTACGGATAGGCTTCTCACAGTTCTTTTGGATATCAAAGGAACACAAGACCCCACTCTAGGGATCCGCAGAAGCTGCGCCCATGGGGTGTGTGGTTCGGATGCCATGGTCATCAATGGGAAGGAGCGTTTGGCCTGTAAGACTCTTATACAAGATGTTGCCCACGCTGAAGGGGCCGTTATTCAAGTGGAGCCTCTGCGTAATCTGCCCATCCAGAGAGATCTTATGGTCGATCAACACAAATTTTTCGAAAACTACATGCATGTAAAACCTTATTTTATGAGCTCCAAGGAGCCGAAGGAGAAGGAGTTCCGGCAAACACCTGATGAAAGACAAAAATTCGAAGAGGGAACAAAGTGTATACTCTGTGTATCCTGTTATTCGGCCTGCCCAGTCATCCAGGAAGTCAATCCCAATTTTTTAGGTCCTGCCGCTATTGTCCAGGCCGCTAGATTCAACGATGACAGCCGTGACGAAGGATTTGAAGAGCGTCTTCCCCAGCTGGATTATCCCGACGGGATCTGGCCTTGCGAAAGCCGGTTCGAGTGTACAAGAGTTTGCCCCCGGGGCATCAAGATCACAAAAACAATCAACCTCACCAAACGTAAGATCCAACAATTCAAGGGCTAACCTTTCATCACAGCCACAGGGACTACGCGGACAACAAGCTTTCCGATGCCCACCTCGTGGGACACCTTAACCACCTCATCGACGTCTTTGTAGGCCTGGGGTGCCTCCTCGGCAACCCCTCTCCAGCTGGTGGATTGGAGCTCTATTCCCTTCCCCGCCAGGTCTTGTTTTATCTGTTCTCCCCGGAACCTTCGGCGGGCCTCATGCCTGGACATCATCCGTCCCGCTCCATGGGCCGTCGAGCCAAAACTCAACTGCTCGGCCTGTCGAGTCCCTACCAGAATATAAGACGCTGTCCCCATGCTTCCCGGTATGATGACCGGTTGACCCACTGAACGGTACACCTCGGGGATCTCCTTACGGCCGGGACCGAAGCTCCGTGTTGCACCCTTCCTGTGGATACAGACATCTTTCTCTTTGCCATCGATCTCATGTTTCTCGAATTTGGCCACATTATGACAGACATCATAAACCTGTTCCATGCCTTTAGAGCTGCCCAAAACTTTTTGAAAAACATCCCGAACACAATGGGCGATCATCTGCCTGTTGGCAAAGGCAAAGTTTACCGCAGCACTCATGGATTTGTAATACTGCTGGCCCAACTCTGAACGGATGGGTGCATTTACAAGCTCTCTGTCGGGTAAACCAGAGGTTTTATACTTGTTCTCCATGGCCCGGATATAATCGGAAGCAACCTGATGGCCGAGCCCCCGGCTTCCACAATGGATCATGACCAAGATCTGCCCCAAAGAATGGATCCCAAAGATTTTTGCGACATCCGGATCATAAATATTATCAACCTTTTGTATTTCCAAGAAATGGTTTCCCGCACCCAGGGTGCCCAACTGAGGAATTCCTCTCTCGATCGCGCGTTTGGACAGATAGCTTGGGTCTGCGCTATTCATTCGTCCGTATTCTTCGGTTCGTTCGAGATCCACGCGCGTTCCATACCCATTGTCCACAGCCCATTTTGCCCCCTTCAGACAGACATCTTCAAGGACTCTCCGGCTGAGCTGGAACATTCCCCCCTTCCCCACTCCGGCTGGCACCAACTGAGAGATGTGAGCAAGAAGCTCCGTCTTTTTTCCCTCCATATCTTTTTCCATAAAATCTGTTTTTAAGAGTCTTACACCGCAGTTGATGTCATACCCCACACCCCCAGGAGAAATGATCCCGTTATCGAGGTCAAAAGCCGCAACGCCCCCTATGGGAAAACCGTAACCCTGGTGGCCGTCCGGCATGACGTACGCCATCTTCTGGATCCCGGGCAGGCAAGCCACATTCTGTGCCTGCTCAAGAGTCCGGTCACGTTTGATGCTCTCCAGAAGTTTGGATGAGGTGTAGATCACTGTTGGAACCTTCATGTTCCCATGTTTCAAGATCTTGTAGGTGTATGCGCTGATCCTTTCTAACTCCATCTCATCACCTCATACATCCACCACAACTTGCACCATGAAGATATCGTTGGTGTGGATCTCCATCTCATTATAGGTAATAGCTTTTACATCTCCGTAAGGCTGATAATTCTTTCCATAGTCATCGCCAAAAAAATGACCTTCGAGCACGTACATTTCAGCTTCCCTCCAGATCTTGATCTTTTCCGCGGAGTGGAGAAGAAACATCTGAGAATCCAGGAGGTACAGGATTTCTTCCAAAAAATTCACTAGGAGTTGTTCGAGGTCGCGTCCTTGGACCTTTACCGGCTGTTGGATTTTTCTCCCGATCTTTTCCCTGTCCCACATGAGAGACACAGTAGCATAAACCGCGTTGACAAACGCCTCTTCCAGGCTCCGCCCAAATGCCTGAAACTTTGCATCTGCAATATGCTCCAAGAACTGATATTTTTTCAGGTTGTCTTGAGACACTAGAATACCCCGGCAATCGGATACCCACACAAAGAGCACTTCTCATCAACGATCTTGTTCTTTTTGATATAAAAACCAGTCCTCTGGATGAGAGGCTGCCCACAATTAGGGCAACGGGTGTCCTCAGACTCTCCCAGGACATTTCCGATGTATATGTAGCGCAGGCCTGCTTTCTTTCCTATGGAATAGGCTTTACGTAGAGTTTCCACAGGAGTAGCAGATGTTTCTGTAAAATTATAATCCGGATGGAAACGGCTGATATGCCAGGGGATGTCCGGGTCCACATCGACGATGAATCGTGCGATCTCTGTCAATTCTTCGTCCGAATCATTCTGGCCGGGGATGATCAGTGTAGTGATCTCCACCCAAATACCAAGAGTCTTCATCAAACGGATGGATGTGCAAACAGGCTCCAGATGAGCCTTGCACATCTCTTGGTAGAATCTGTCACTGAAAGACTTGAGGTCGACATTACAGGCATCGAGGTAGGGATTTATGGTCTCCAGAGCCTCAGGCGTCATGTAACCATTGGTCACAAATGAGTTCCCAAGACCTTCTTTTTTGGCGAGTTTAGCGGTGTCCAAGGCAAACTCGAAGAACACAGTGGGCTCTGTGTAGGTATATGAAATGCTCTGACATCCTTGATTTTTCGCAGCCCTCACCACCTCCGCGGGTGAGAAGGATTCGCTGGAGCCAGCATCCCCCTTTTGCTTCGATTTTTGGGAGATCTGCCAGTTTTGACAAAACGGACACCGAAAATTGCAGCCGATCGTTGCGACAGAAAAAGCAGTCGAGCCGGGCAAATAATGATACAGGGGTTTTTTCTCTATGGGATCCACATGGGCAGCGATTAATTCCCCATAGACATGCGAAAAAAGCTTGCCCTCTATGTTTTGTCGTACGCCGCAGATGCCGAACTTTCCGGGAACGATCTCGCAGCGATGATTGCACAGGTCGCAGACCAACCTCTGCCCATCCAAAGAGCGGTAGAGCATGGCCTCTTTAAGCATATCCCCTATCCCTTCACTTCATAAATCTCAATAAGGTTCCCTTCAGGATCTTTGACAAAATAGATCATACGGCCTGAGTGTTCGATCTCCATGACAGGGACGCTTTTCTGTTTGAGATCTTGAACAAATTGTTCTTTATCCTCCACTCCCATGCCCCAATGATTGTACCCAACAGTAACAGATTTCCTTTTGTGTGTTTGAAGATCGGTGAGGGAAAAGACCTCGAGGATCAAAGAGCCACGACTGAGTTTTATGAGATAACAGGGGGAAGAAATACTAAATATCTGATCTACGAGTTCAGCCGGGAGAAGTCGTGTTTCTCCCTCCTCAAATCCTAAACACTTGACATAGAACTCTTTGAGCTCATCGAGATTCCTCGCAAGAATCCCGAAATGATGGCAAAAAATATTCATGGGCCCTTCCGTATACAAAGATCGCATACAAAAACAATTTACCAGAAAATGAGCTTTAATGGTAGATATAGTAACCCAGTCCCAACCGCTATAGAAAAAATATTTTAAGATTGATTAATGCACTTGGCGAGTCAGAGCTAAAACAAATCACGAAATTGGCTGAACCATCTGCTGGTTTCTGAGAGCAGAAGGAAACAAGCCACCCGTTTGACTACGGATTAGAAGGCCGTAGGTCCGAGTCCTGCGAGTTAATTCCTTTATTGGAAAGAAATCAACAGCAAGCAAATAAAAAAAAGAGGATAGCGCGTTGTCAGAAACCACATTGGCATTTTTACAGCATATTTTTTACACAGAACCAATGCGTTATTTGATTTGCCTAAGAAATACAGATTTTTTGCGATACGAAGAATTGTCCCTATAAAAAATGCACTGAGTACTAAAACAGTAATGAAAGGAATAATCCCTATAGTGGCAGGCTTGATCTTGTATGAAATAAGTCCTACATCCATAAAGCCGCCAACAAAAACAAAAACAGATCCTAAGTAAAGTATTTTTTTAATCCCCATAACATGAGCAAGTGTTCTTATGTCTGAAGTCTTGTCTTCTTCGAAATCCTCGCATGTATTAATAAATGTAATCCCTTGCATGATTAATGCATATCCAAGGCCAAAAATAATTATATAAACTGAAAGCCGTCCATTCACGATGAACCATCCTGCAATTATAGGCAAAAAATAAAGGCCGAACATCACTGGAAGAGGACTCAAAATTCCTCTTTTTTTCACTCTCAAGGGTGGAGCTGAATAGATATAACCGCTTATTACTCCTAAGAAAGCCAATAAATAAATAATATTCTTCTTAAAGAAGCAAAGAGAAATGATAATAATCCCAGCAATCAAAAGTTCTATGGATATTATTTTTTTTAATGTAGGGATACTTAAAGATTTTACGGCATCACTCAGATTTTTTTTGTATTTCTCGTCGACCTCTAAGTCATTGAGACAATTTACATGACAAGAATAAGTCAATACCGTGAAAAAAAGGAAGATGTACAAAAAAAAGGAAGGATCAATGATTTCAGCCTGATTCTTAGCAGCCAATAAGACACCCAAAGCGGCAGTTGGGAGAGAGGCAATTTGAATATTTGCTCGGCTCACCGACAAAAAACTTCTTACAATTTGCCTTCTTGCTTTCAATTCGCTGTTTTATTCCTAAATAAAACCTATCATCCTGAGTGCGCAATAGAAAAAAACTATGCCATAACCTGAATAAGCTAACACTAGCTTTTCTTTAAGGTAAAAAAGTATGACTATGACACAAGATGCCGATCCAAAGAATATCACATCCAGCACCCTATTAAATAACAACAATGGGATCAGCAAAGACAAAAATAGCAGAAAGGAAACTATACTCTTCCCTTTCTCCAATCCATAAATTGTGAAAAAGGTCTTCACACCATGCTGAAGATCTCCCTCGTAATCTTTCAAATCCTTGGTAAGCGGTCCGATGGAAAAAGCAATAAAAATCAATAAACTCAAAAATAGTGCATCGCCACTCACTGAGATATCAGATATCTCTTTTCCCTTAAAATAACCAATATAAAAAGCCAATAATGAACCCCAGCCGATGAATAGACTGCTAAATATTTTTTTTCGAAGCCTTAAAGGAGGCATGGAATAGGCTAAGGAGCTCAATACAAAAAGCAGGGATAGAATAAACAGAACGACCCCTAAAACAAAACTCGAAAGGAAGACTATTATCAAGAAGACAGAACTGAGATTGAGATAGGTAGACGGAGTCACTACTCCCATTACCAAAGGCCTCCTAGGATTTGAAATCCTATCTATCGGCAAATCATACACATTGTTTATAAGAACTGTGGTTAGCCACAAAAGAACTATAAGAATGATGCTTATTAAGCTATAAAGGAAATTAGGGAACTCAAAAAAACTCAGATTTTCGTTAAAATATATGCCAATGATTACTATCAAAATAAAATGCAAGGTCCTAAATGAACTCAATTCTATGAAAAGTGCCTTTGGGATGGCCTTGTTTATCCTGTGAAGAAAAAACATCCCAAAAATGATAAAAATCCCAAAGTAAAAGCTAAAATATAGGATATGTCTATACTGCCAAATGAATGAATCAGTCATTTCAGGAATAGGGAGGTATAAGCGCGGAGAGGCAGATATACCCACCAATATATATAGAGAAATGCCCGTCAAAATTGCTCGGAAAATGGACCGAGACCTAATGAGAACATAGAAGGAAGCGAGCATAAGAATTGCCATTATTTCAACCATAATGCCTAATCCAGCTTTAGGTGTTAAAAGAAAAAAAGTTAAAAAGTCAAACAGGAAATCCTGGGGTAGGACATATTCGTAAGGGAAATTCCTGAGAAAAATTAAGTGATCGAACAATGGCGGCAAAATAATCAAAATAGAGCCCGAAGCAACTATTAACGTTGTCTTAATGAGATCTATTTCTCCTATGAGGCTTATTATCAAGATCCCTGCCACTAGAACAAGGAAAGCAAAGAAGAAGTGGTGGAGTAATCTTTGAATACTAAAGTATTCTGAGAAGAACCACTGTTCCAGTAACTCCCGAATGGATATAAGGAGACAGAAATATGCCGTTAAAAAGAAAGGCTTAATCTTGAGATTTTCAATCCTATTAATGGACTTTTCGACGAAAAGAAAAGACTCATGTACATATTTTGAAAATATTTTATCTATGGAATTTATGAGGTTTTTAAACTCCAATTGTTTTTTCCAAATCAGCTAATCCCATTCAGGGGGGGGACGCTTCGGAGCATTAGAGGCGCCGTGGATAAGAACTGCTGCTACAATAAATGCTCCTCCTAAGAGAATAACATAAGTATAATTTGTACTTTCTGTTCTTACTGATTCTATAAGTGAGAAATCTATCTCTTTTTTAACATTGTCTTTGGTGTGTCCAACAAGTTTATTTCCTTCAATATGAACATTTTTTAGTTTCCATTCGGCTCCATCTTTCAATTTTACAATCACTTTTTTTAAAGTGCTAATTTTATGACTCTCACTCGGAGAAATATATGTTTTAGTTTTAATACAACAATAAATAAACAGTAAAATGACTATAACCGTTAATATCTTGAATCTCCTCCTATGCATATCTTTCTCCTTTAGAATCTAAAGTTAAACTTGATTTATTCCATCATAATTTCTTGGAGCGCAAAAATTTTTTCTTTCTTCGACATTTTAAAAAAATCATAACTCGATTTCTTACCTAAGGAAATTAAGCCGCCTATGATTAATCCTAATAATCCCCCTCCTCCTCCTCCGAGAGCGCTACAGGTCAGAGCATCACTATAATCTTCATCATATTTTAAATCCGGACTCGTCAGTGCTATTCCTCCTATAGCTATGAATCCCAGTGTAAAACCCCAAATGAAACCTTTCCCCCACTTGCTCCCTTTTTTCATCAACTTGATTGACCGAATTTCATCTAAATCTATCTCAATAGGATCAACATTCCAGTAAGGAACTGGTGAGAGGAGCAAATTTTCTCCCTCCAAGCTCAACATCATCCCTGTGCTAACTTTATTGTCAACTGTTGTTAATTGGACTTCTTGGAATTTTGTGGCCTTAACCTTGATGGATGGATATGTTTCAATCGCTTCATTGGGACCAGCGGTTCTTATTGTGGTGCAGGTTATAAGGAAATTTAAAAAAATTAGCAAAATGATAAAGGTTAAGGTTTTCTTTGACATTTTTCTCCCCTCTGCGATTAAAAGATAATATGTTTTATTTTAGAAGTCAATTTATAAAAGGCCGGGAGTTCCCCCAAAAATTTTAATGGTCGAAGAACTACCGCTATAAATTGCCAACTTTTTCCCATAAGGAAGCATCTCCAAATCCGTGTTGATGTCACACAATCTGATCACTTAAAAGCGCCAATGAGTAGTCAGGACATCATGGATTCAGAAATGTTTTCAGGATCAGCTTTGGGAGAAGGATCCGAAAAAGGGACAAAGATGGCTTAAAGGGCATTCAGAACACCGGGGTTTTCGCGCCTGGCAGACCTGCCGGCCGTGATTCACGAGCATGTAATTAAAATCGATCCAACTTTCTCTAGGAACGACCACCAATAGGTCCTGTTCGATCTTGTCGGGATCCTTTTCGCTGCTCAGCCCCAGCCGCCCTGAAAGCCTTTTGACGTGGGTGTCCACGGCGATCCCTTCGGATTTTTTATATCCACTGGACAAAACGATGTTCGCCGTTTTTCTCGCCACGCCAGGCAGAGTGATAAGATCTGCCATGTTATCCGGAACTTTGCCCGAAAAATCCTCGACGATCTTAGTGGATGCTCCGATGATATTTTTGGCCTTGTTCCGAAAAAAACCTGTAGAGCGGATCTCCTCCTCCAATTCTCGCTGGTCCACCCGTGCAAATTCCTCAGCGGACTTATACTTCTGGAAGAGCATGGGAGTGATCTGATTGACTCTCTCGTCCGTACATTGGGCGGAGAGGATAGTTGCAACGAGGATCTGTAAGGGATTCCTGTGCGTCAGAGCGGTATGGCTCTCGGGATATGTCTGATGCAAAATCCGAATAATCTGTTTGATGCGTTTCTCTGCACTTTCCATTGTATAACCTCTTCAAACCGGGATTATCCGGCGGGACTGCTCTCTAGGCAC
>CAZXJE010000062.1:0-4210 GCA_964640835.1 uncultured Eubacteriales bacterium | reverse complement strand
ACAAGCAATGTGCTGGGGACTGTATGGAAGTCCTTGGTCATCAATTCTTTTGCGCTGACACCTTTGAGCAGGGATTCAACCATCACCTGTTGGTATCCTCTGACTGCAGCGCTGTGGAGAAACCAGCCGACAAAGATCAACCAAAAGCCAGAAAGGTCTTGCTGGAGAATCAGAAGAATCCCGACAAAGATCAACAAAAAAGCAAAACCCTGTCCTATCCGTGATGCGATCTTTGTCGCCTTTCTCAGATCTCCGGAAACTTCCCAGATTATGGACCGGAGAACTCTTCCGCCATCCATTGGAAAACCTGGAAGGAGGTTGAATACAGCCAGTATGATGTTCATCAAACCCAAATAGGAGACGACCGCCCCTATGGTTTCACTCGTTCCCTTCAGGAAAAAAGAAAAAACGATCGCTGCAAAACCGATGGTAAAACTGGTTATGGGGCCGATTAACGCCATAAAGAATTCTTGCACTGGCTGTTTGGGCTCTTCACTGATCTGCGCCACGCCACCCAGAATAAAAAGAGTGATGCTCTTGACCTTCTCGCCCTGTGCTATGGCAACAAGTGAGTGGGACAGTTCGTGGATCAGCACAGAAGCAAATATCAACAGGCTTGTCACAAGTCCTACCAGCCAGAGCTGAAGGAGAGGCCAATCGGGAAACCTCTCAGGAAAATAGGATGAAGCCAAGGACCAGGTGAATAGGATAAGAATGACAAACCAGCTGGAGTCGATACGGATCTCTATGCCCGCGATCCTCCCCACGCGCCACGCGTGCTTCATCTTGTTTTTCTCATCCTATGCGGATCATTTTCTCGATGGCCCCTTTTGCTCTAAAACTAATATCATCAGGCACATCGACCTTGAACACCATTTCTTTGAGTGATCGTAACACCTTTGGCAAGTCGATCTTTTTCATGTTCGAGCAGATGGCGTGATCTCTTACAGGAATAAAGTGGATCTCCGGGTTGAGCTTGTTGAGACGGTGGATGATCCCCTCCTCGGTTCCCAAAATGATACGTTTGTTATCCGTGACCTGCGCTTCCTTCACCATTTGTCCGGTGGATAAAACCTTATCGGCCAGGTCGATAACCTCAGGGCGACACTCGGGATGCACCCACACCTCGGCATCTGGGAAGAGATTGTGTTTGTCTTGGACATGCCGCGCTCGAAAATTGTGGTGTACATAACAGTATCCATCCCAGGGGATGACTTTTTTATCCGTAAAACGGGCGACATAAGCTGCAAGATTCTTGTCCGGTGCAAAAAGGATTGTATTATCCTGAATGGATTCAACCACTTTTAGAGCGTTGGAGGATGTGCAACAGATATCACATTCGGCCTTGACTTCTGCGGTTGTGTTGACATAACAGACCACTTTTTTGCCGGGATATTCTCCCTTCCAATGCCTCAGTTCTTCAGCGGTGATCATGTCTGCCATGGGACAACCAGCTTGGATGTCGGGAATGAGGACGGTCTTATCCGGGGCTAAGATCGCCGCCGTCTCAGCCATGAAATGAACTCCACAGAAGACGATGACATCACAGTCCAGTTTTGCGGCCTCACGGCTCAACTGCAGGGAATCGCCGACAAAATCAGCGATGTCCTGTACATCCGGTATCTGGTAATTATGGGCGATAACGACTGCTTTCCGCTTGTTTTTCAACCGTTCAATTTCGTCAATAATCTCTCTCTTATCCATCTTTCCTAACCTTTCCCGCCAATTACCCTGAATTATTCACGAGCTGATATCGCTGCAAAGGCGAGGCAGTGGCCTACGAAGCTGTAGTATACTACCGCGAGTAGGCTACAACGAAGGCTTTGTAGTGAGATCGGCTCGCTCGAAGGGTAAAAAATGTCGATTATAATCATAAGGCTTACGATAAAGGTATTGTTAGATAGATTTGCAGGAAGAATAAAGTATCTTATTGGAACTGTTTTAGTTGTAATAAGTATCGACATTTTTTATGAATAATTCAGGTTAATTTTTAACCTTTTTCACATAAACCTTAAAAATATCTCCATCCTCTTCAAAGCCCAGATATTTCTGTCCTGTCTGACGACACCAGGCCGGCATATCTTCTTTGATGCCCGCATCCGTGGAGACAACTTCAAGGATCTGACCTAGTTCCATCTCTTTGATCTTTTCCGCCGTTTGAATGATAGGCATGGGACACAACAAACCATAACAATCCAGGGCTTTATCGGCATGCATAAACTATTACTCCCAAAAAACTAAATCCTGACCTTTGTGGCGCCGCATTGGGGGCACTTGTCGGCATCTTTACCGAGCACTTTACCGCACTCGTCACATCTAACGAGTTCAACATGACAGCTCGCGCAGACCTCCTCAAGGCCCTCGAGCGGACCTTCACAATACGGACAGGAGCATTCTTCACCGCCTTTTTTTCCAGCTTTCTTACCGGTTTTTCTCTCAGGAGCCTGTTCTTTTTCTCTATAATTCTCGATTGCCTTATGCATCGCGTCAGCCCCTAAGTTCGAACAGTGGAGTTTATTCTTCGGCAAGCCATCCAACTCTTCGGCGACATCGTCGTTGGTAATGGTCATCGCTTCCTCCAAAGTCTTGCCTTTGGCCATTTCGCTGACCATGCTGGACACGGCTATCGCTGCTCCACAGCCGAAGGTTTTAAACTTGACATCATCGATGCGGTTGTCCTTAACTTTGATATAAAATTCCATCATGTCGCCACAGACAGGATTCCCAACTTTTCCGACTCCGTCGGCATCTTCGATGGTCCCCACATTACGGGGATTCTGGAAGTGATCCATCACTTTTTCGCTGTAGATCATATTATCACTCCTCTTCTTGATTGGGATAAAGGGGAGACATTTGTCTCAACCTCTCTATGATTTCTGGGAAGACTTCAAAAAGATAATCAATATCGTCAGTGGTGTTTTTTTCCACTAAGCTGAAGACCAAAGAGCCTTGCGCTGTGGCATGGTCTAGACCCATAGCCAGAAGGACATGAGACGCTTTAAGGGCTCGGGACGTGCAAGCAGATCCGCTGGCAGCGGCAATGCCCTTCATATCCAAGTTCAGAAGCATGGCTTCACCCTCTATGAACTTGACACAGAAACTGGCGTGATGAGGGAGCCTGTTTGTTGGGTGACCAGTGAGAATCACATACTCCATTTCTTGCTCCATGCGCTGAATGATCGTGTCTCTCAGGAGCCTGACTTTATCTGCCCAAACACCCAATTCCTTCTGAGCTATTTCGGTGGCTGTTCCCAATCCGACTATGCCTGCGATGTTTTCTGAACCCGCTCGTTTACCACTTTCCTGGATGCCCCCATCGATTTGGGGAAGGCAGCGCGTTCCCCTTTTCAAGAAAAGAGCAGCACTGCCCGTAGGCCCATAAAACTGATTCCCGGCAAGACTCAGGGCATCGACACCCAGGCTTTTTACGCTTACGGGTATATTCCCCACGGCATCCACGGCATCCGTATGACACAAGACTCCCCGCTCTTTACAGATTTTAGCAACAGCTGCTACAGGTTCGATCGTTCCCACTTCGCCATTAGCAAGCAAAACGGAAACGAGGATCGTCTCCGAAGTAATGGCCTTTCTAACATCTTCAGGATCCACAAGCCCAAAATGGTCCACAGGGACTTCAGTGACAGAAAAGCCGGATTTTTCCAAACTCTTCAAGGATTGTAACACCGACTGATGTTCCACGGCTGACACCACGATATTTTTTCCCTTTGTCCTCTGAGCAAGAGCCATGCCCTTGATGGCAAAGTTGTTGGACTCAGTCCCGCTGGAAGTGAAAAAGACCTCCTCTGATTCCGCCTCGATAAGCTGTGCCACCTTTTCTCGGGCAGATTCAATAGCGCTCGCAGTCTCTTGACCAAAAGAATGCAGGCTTTGAGGATTGCCGTAGAAACCATTCAAATAGGGAAGCATGGCTTCCATGACCTGAGGATGCACAGGAGTTGATGCAATATGGTCAAAATATACTCTTCTCATCGTACACTCCTCCACCAAACAGTTACACAGATTTAACCTCTTTGATCTCGGGGATTTCTTGTTTCAACACACGTTCGATCCCCATCTTAAGAGTCATCTGAGACATCGGACAGCCTCCACAGGCGCCTGTTAATCTAACTTTCACGACTCCGTCTTCAACATCGACGAGTTCCACATTTCCTCCGTCTGCCATAAGGGAAGGGCGAACTTTATCTAATGC
>CAZXJE010000061.1:0-15037 GCA_964640835.1 uncultured Eubacteriales bacterium | reverse complement strand
TCACTGGATCGATCCATAGTACGGACCGACACACCGGACAACTCACGTGAAACACATTCAATTCCTTTTTGTTCATTTGTCAAAAATTTAGCAGAATCCACAAAAATTCGCAAGGTGTCCCACAGACTGTCTTTATCTCAGTCACTTTTTGGGCCGTTCGCTACGACCTCAACACACCTCTCTCCCTATTCGCGCTCAGGAATCGGGATGTTGTGTTTTTTGATCAATTTAAAAAGCCCTTGCCTGCTCAAGCCGATCCGAGCCGCCGTCTTTGCTCTGTTGTACTGGGACTGAGACAGGGCCTGATTTAAAAATCTTTTCTCAAAATCCGCTTTAGCACTAAAATAATCGCATGAGGTGGGATTATGAACTTCCTGCCGCAGATTGATCCTCGAAGAAAGATGCTCCTCTTTGATCAAACAACCATCTCCGCAGAGGACAATACACCTCTGGATCTCATTCTGAAGCTCTCGGACGTTTCCAGGCCAAGAATAATTCATTAAAAGTTCCAGGCTCCGTGGGGACAAATGCACTCTTTCCCTTTTCATCCGTCGGCAGTATTCCCCCATAAAGTGATTTAGCAAAAAAAGGATATCTTCCCTTCTTTCCCGCAGAGGAGGAATCTCAACGGTGAATATCTTCAAGCGGTAATAAAGGTCTTCCCGGAAGTGGCCCCGGCCCACTTCCCTCTCAATTTTTTTATTCGTCGCACTGATAAAACGCACATCCACTCTTCGGGTACGATTGTCTCCTACCCTCCGGAATTCCTTTTCTTGCAACAACCTGAGGAGTTTAGACTGGAGAGGAGGGGATAGATCTCCGATCTCATCCAAAAAAAAAGTTCCTCCATGAGCATCCTCGATGAGGCCTGGCTTGTCTCTAAATGCGCCAGTAAAGGCTCCTTTGACATGGCCGAATAATTCGCTCTCCAACAATTGATCTGGGATCGCACCGCAATTGACGGCCACAAATTTCCCCTCCCTCGTTTGCCCCTCATCATGGATCGCGCGGGCGATCAACTCTTTCCCCGTTCCGCTTTCTCCCCAGATAAACACGGGAACATCTGTATTTTTTACCCTGTCGATCATCCGGAGCACATTTAGAAAACGCTCGCTCTGTCCAACAAGAACCGTATGGTTAGAAAGGTATGGAGGTGCCAATTCTCCGTTTTTATCTAAATAATTCCGCAGAATATACTTAATGGGTTTTGCCAATTCAGCCAAGAGGTCCAAGTTCTTGTCCGTGTAAGGGCCAGAACCAGAGCGCCTATCGACACACAGCGCCCCTAAAGGATGATGCAAATCAATAAGAGGCACACAGAGAATGTTTTGGCTGTTTTTTTCCTCGAGCATCCCATCGGATGGGAGGATTTGTTCTGGGTCTTGTGAATTAAAAACGAGAGGGCACTGGCTCTCCAACACCTGTTGGATGATCCTCGATCGGAAATCTGCGTTCAGGCGGTCAGTTTTGTTTTCTGATCCTCGAACAATCGTCTGATTCCTCTCATTCTTAATGTGAAGCACCACCCGCTCCGATGGGATCACATCCTTGATCAAATCCATTACTTTGAAGAGGAATGGAGGAGTTCGCAACAGTATCACCTCAACGGAATTCGTTGTCAAAATAATTCTGACTCAGTACAGATAACGAATTCGCTCAGCACATTTTCTCACACTCTCATCGTAATAATGTGCACTTGAGACTATCATTCTCTTTTATAGAATCAAAGGGATGGATTGAGCGACATAAAGGAAGAAACATGTGTAGCACTCCAAAGTCGAGGCATCAGATGCAGAATATGGGTAAACGTGCGCAGATCCGCAGATGCATAAGAAAAAGAGGGGCCATCCATTTGAATATATAGATGGGGGGCGGGCGGCATTAAAAATTTAACAGGAGCGAAAACATCTCCTTTGATTCTTTTTTAGAAATTGCTCATTGTTGTGATGGGAAAAGCCTATTTTTTTATCTGGAGGGATTTAATTCTTTCCGCAACATCGCGGAATTCCGGATTCCATTTATTGACTTCATCGTAGATCTTTAGCGCCTTTATGGCGTCATTCATATCTTCATACAGGGAAGCGAGCTCATATTTGAGCGCAAACTCTTGATTCGCATCCTTTTCCGTTATTCCCTGGGCTTTGTCGAGCCATCTCATGGCCTCTTTGTATTCCTTTTTCTGCTTGTAACAGAAGCTGATGACACTGTAGCACTCGACCTCCAGGTTTCTATCTTCTGCTGCGAGTTTACACTCTTCAATAGCCTCATCAAACAGCCCTTGCTCCAAGAACGCAATCCCCAGGTTGTAATGGCTCTCGTAATCCTCTTTATCCACTTTCTCATCCAGGGCCTTCCGGAATTCTGTGACGATATCGCTCAAGGCCTTCTCGACGATCGTCGTGTCGCCTTTGATCTGATTGTTGCAGGTGACCTTAATGGCATCCAATTCCTTTGCGATCCTTTCAGAGAGATCATAATAAATTCTTTCGCCTAACTCCTCGGAGACTATGGGGACGATGTCTGTTTCTGCAAATATATCTGCCGATGTGAGTTTTTCTTCTCCAACACCCTCATCAAGAAATGATTTTCCATCTTTGGAAATTTCACCGACTGTCGGAAATATCTGGGTCTCTTTTCTTGTGACCTTATCCACTCTGTCTGAGATCTCATCCACTTTGACGTCAGCAGCTATGATCTTCAGAGAATCGATCTTCTGCGTGATTCTTATATCATCAGGAAACTTATTCCTCAAATTTTCTAGAAGCCGTCTTGCGTTTCGGATCAATCCTTGATCGACATATAGATCAGCCTTCGACAACGTCGAGTCGACGATGTTCTTCGCCTCTTCGACCTGGACTGAGGTTTCTTCCTCCCCCCCCACTTCCTCCAAGATCCCCAGATCCTTCTTCAGCTGTTTGGATTCGTTGTAATACTCTTCATTCTCTGGAAAGGTGCGGAGGAGTTCACTGAGGACAGATAACATCTTCTCTCTCAAGTTGTTTTTCCGGTACTCATCCAGCATGACTTTACAGACGAGTTCGAAATTCTTTATTTGGTCCTTGGATTTGTAGATAGCTGCCAATTTCTCCAGAGTGGGCAGATGGGCTTTTTGGGTAGCCAGAATGAGCCCGAGAAGTCCAATGGCTTTATCACTCTTTTGTTTTCTAATCAGTGTGTCGACAAGAGGCTCATACTGATCGAAGGCTTGGTCGAATTCGCCCGTCTGGATGTAGATCCTTCCTAACTTGACTTTCGCCTCGACATCCTTGGGCCTGATGGAAATAATCCGGGAAAAAATCTCACCGGCCTCTTTGAAGCTTTTGTCCTCGAAATGAAGGTTTCCCAAGATATACAAGGCTTTAAGATTCTTTTCGTCCTTTTGAAGGATTTCTTCGACGAGGTCCAGCGCTTCTTTCTTCTTGTTATCTCTCTTGTAAAGATCTATGAGATTAGTGATCGTGCGAGAATGGTCTTCCTTGAGCTCTTTGGCGCGGTTGAGGATCTCGCCAGCTTCTTTGAGTTGGTTCTTCCGCATTTTGAACTCAGCAACCTTGTTGAGTTCTTCGATCGCTTGCTCGATCATTTTTTCATTTGTGTAAAGTTCTGCAAGTGTCAACCGTGATGTTATGTCATCTTTATCCAGCTTGAGGAGGTTTTCGTACATACCAATTGCTTCTTTGGTCTTTTTAGCCTTGGATAGATTCTGAGCGAGATTCATGTACTCCGTTTTTGCTTCCGAAGTAAATCCCTGATCCCGGTAGAGTTCAGCCAATCTCTTGGAGGAATCCACATTGTCGGGAACGAGCCTTTTGATCCTTTTGTATATGGCTATGGCTTTGGAAAAGAGCCCTTTATTCTCATAAAAGTCAGCAATCCTCACAAACTCTTCAACAGCTTTTTGCTTGTTGTCGGCTTTGATGTAAAGATCTCCGAGAATATTGCGGATGGAGATATCCTGTTCATCGCCAGACAGTAGTTTTCTGTACTCGGTAATTGCCTCATCCAGCCTGCCTTTTTTGATATGTTTTTCTGCGATGGACTCGATCTTGGCTCTATCTGATTTCAGACTCATTTTTTGCCCTCGAGATTATAGGACTGCCTGTGTAAGGCCGTCGGCCCCAGTTTTTGAAGCGCATCGTAATGCTCTCTGGTTCCATACCCTTTATTCCTTGAAAGTGCATATCCTTGAAAAACAAGGTCGAGTCGCTTCATCATCCTATCTCTGGTGACTTTCGCAATAATCGATGCAGCCGCAATGGAAATGCTTTTTTGATCTCCTTTGGGCAAATTCATCTGGGGATAATCTACATCATTCAGCCTAAATCCGTCAACTAAAAGAAAATCCGGGACTTTTGGCATACTCATGAACGCTCTTTTCATCGCCTCAAAAGAAGCCCAATAAATATTCATGGCATCGATTTCGGCACTCGAAGCCATCCCAATACCCACTGCATTGGAGTGGATAAGGATCAACCTCGCCAGCATCTCCCTTTTAGTCGGAGAAATGCGCTTTGAATCATCAATTTCTTCTAACCAAGCTTTTTTTTCCCCGTTTATCAAGGATGCGGAGAACATGACCGCCGCAGCAACAACAGGCCCAAACAGTGCACCTCGGCCTACCTCATCCAAACCTGCGATGCACCCGTATCCCTGGCTGATAATTTCCTTTTCGAACTGGAAATCTGGCACTTCTCCGACCTAATGCCAACTGCCCTTATCGCGCTTCCTTTATTCTTGCCGCTTTGCCCCTCAGTTTCCGAAGATAGTAGAGCTTAGCTCTTCTGACCTTTCCCTTTCGGACAGTTTCGATTTCTTTGATCATTTTGGAATGGAGTGGAAATATTCTCTCCACGCCAACTCCAAAGGATATTTTTCTGACAGTAAAAGTGGCACTCGGACCCGATCCCTTTTTGCTGATGACATCGCCACGAAAAACTTGGATCCTTTCCTTTTCGCCTTCTCGGATGACGACATGGACTTTAACAGTATCTCCGACGTTAAAAGAACCCACATCCTCTTTTATTTGTTTTTCTTCAACCAAATCAATCAGGTTCATTTGTTTTCCCTTCCTTTTCTCTTTGTATTTCCTCGAGTATCTTCAAATCTTCAGGAGACAATTTTTCCTCTTCCTCCAACATATCCATCCGAAATTTGGCTGTTTTTTCGAGGGATTTTTTCCTTCGCCATCGGGCTATGCTTTTGTGATCTCCCGAAAAAAGAACTTCTGGAACCTTCATTCCTCTAAAATCTCGAGGTCTGGTATACTGTGGATAATCGAAGAGCCCCAAGAAAAAAGAGTCCTGCTTGACAGACTCCATTTTTCCAACGACATCGGGCAATAGGCGGGAGACAGCATCGATGATCACAAAGGCTGCCGGCTCTCCCCCAGTCAACACATAATCGCCGACAGAAATTTCGTGTGTTGCCAGATATTCGTTCACTCTCTCATCGACTCCTTCATAACGACCACAGATAAGAATGACTTGTGAAAATCCAGCCAATTCCTCCGTGACTCGGTAATCAAATTTTCTGCCTTGAGGAGAAAGAAGACAGACCGAAGCGTCCGGATCGATCCTGACCTTTTCAACGGCCGCAAAAATCGGCTCAGGTTTCAAAACCATCCCCGGTTTGCCTCCAAAAGGACGGTCATCCACCTGTCTGTGCTTGTTTGAAGTAAAGTCTCTTAAGTCATGCACTTTGACTTCGATCAAACCTTTCTCTAAGGCTTTCCCCAAAACACCAGCGGACAATACGCCCTCAAACATACGGGGAAAGATAGTAATTATATCAAATCTCATTTAAGTCTAAAAGTCCTTCCGGAGGCCTGACAACAATCTCACGTTTCTCGAGATTGACCGAAGCACAGATGGCAGCGGTGAAGGGGATCAAAATCTCTTTGCCTTCCCTTTCGATCACAAGAAGGTCATTGTCCTTGACGAACAACACATCACTCACAATCCCAATCCTTTTTTTGCTCTCGGTAAAGACAGAACTCCCAACAAGCTGAAAAAGATAGTACTTATCTTCTTCGAGACGGGAGAGATCCGCCTCGGGAAGCATACACTCTTGCCCCACAAGCTCTTTAGCTTGAGCGATATTGTTAATCCCCTTGAATTTTAAGATGTAAAAATTCTTGTAGGGATAAAAAGACTCTACCTCGAATTCTTCGGGAACCCCCTGTTTGTTAAGGTATACCCTGGAAAAAAAAAGGCTTTTTGATCTCTTCGGAATATAGCTTAAATCTCAGTTCGCCTTTTTTGCCCTGGCTCCTTAATAGCTTTCCAATACTAACCAAATTAGTTTTTTTCAATGATCTCGAGATTAAATCTCCTTTTCAGTTTCATCCCAGCGGCACCAAGAATCACTCTGATGGCGCGTGCAGTTCTTCCCTGTTTGCCGATCACTTTGCCTAAATCTTCCGGAGCAACTTTGAGTTCCAAGATCGATGTTTGTTCCCCCTCCAACTGGGAGACCTGTACTTTGTCCGGATTGTCAACTAATGCTTTGGCAATCATCTCAACGAGTTCTTTCACTGTAACCTCCTAAATGTTTTGTTAATTGGAAAGTTTCTCTTTCTCCGAAACTTTATTCAAAAGAGATTGTACTGTTTTGGAAGTTTGTGCACCTCTTTCTAGCCAGTAGTTTGCTTTTTCCATGTCAACCTTGATATCTGGTGGCTCTTTGAGAGGATCGTAATAACCTAAGATCGCTTTAGCTTTGCTTTCTCTGGGTCTTCTCGAATCGGTCACGATAATCCTGTAGAACGGCCGTTTCTTTGTGCCCAGTCTCATCAGTCTTATTGACATCATTTTGGGTAAACTCGTCCTTATTAAAATTAAAAAAAAATGATATCTGATTTTTGTGGATAAGTCAACTCATTTCAGCTTGCCAACCGTTGAAAAAGCGATCTGTATCTTGTCATATCTCCTTAAAAATAAAGGGCATTTCTCAATCATACTCATTTATACATTTCATTAATGCCCCATGGGCATAGAGGAAAGCATTTTCTTGAACTGGGAATTCTTCATCATCTTCTTCATCTCAAAATACTGTTTCAACAGTTGATTCACTTCCGACACTGGCCTACCGCTTCCTCTTGCGATCCGTTTGCGGCGGCTACCATTGATGATTTTTGGATTCTCTCTCTCTATTGCGGTCATAGAGTTTATGATCGCCTCGAAGTAGAGGATCCGTTTGTCATCGATATTCATCTTTGACATCTGTTTAAAAACACCACCGGTTGGCAACATGTTCAAAAACTGAGACATGGATCCCATCTTTTTTAGCTGTCCCAACTGTTTTCGGAAATCCTCCAGGGAAAACTCTTGAGACCTCAATTTGCTGGCAAGCTCCTCTGCTTCTTTGAGGTCTGTCTCTTGCTCAGCTTTCTCGATCAGGCCCAGAACGTCCCCCATTCCCATAATTCGGGAAGCCATCCTGTCAGGATGAAAGACTTCAAGCTTGTCAAACTTCTCTCCGACGCCAACGAACTTGATGGGCCTGCCCGTAACAGAAACGATAGATAGCGCAGCCCCTCCCCGCGCATCGCCGTCAAGCTTTGTGAGAATGATTGAGCTTAGCCCTATCTTCTTCTCGAACAACTGGGCACTTTTCACAGCATCTTGACCCGTCATCGAGTCACCGATATAGATGACCTCGGTAGGCTCCAGGATATCCTTCACCATCCTGAGCTCCTCCATCAACTCCTCGTCCACATGGAGTCTTCCAGCCGTATCGACCACAAGAGTGTCATGTCCTCTGTTCTTTGTGTCGGTCAGAATCTTCTTGAGTGCTTTTTTCGGGTCGGCCATTTGATCCTCAAACAGTTCATAGAAAGACAGATTGAGAGTTTTTGTGATGATGTCCAACTGTTCTTGAGCTGCAGGTCTCTTCAAATCGAAAGAAACAAGCATAGGATTTTTCCCCATATTCTTTAGCCATTTGGCCAATTTGCCACATGTGGTCGTCTTCCCCGAACCTTGAAGGCCTACGCACATGAAAATTGAAGGCGATTGGGCGGAGAACGTCAATTTTTTTGTCTCTTGCCCCAACATGGCTTTGAGCTCATCTCGTACGATCTTTATGACCTGTTGTGAAGGAGTAAGGCTTTCGAGCACCTTTTCATCCAGTGCTTTCTCCTTTATCTTCGACTCAAAATCCTTGACCACACGAAAGTTGACATCGGCTTCAAGGAGGGCCATGCGTATCATCTTCAACGCCTCTGCCATGTTCTTTTCTGTGATTTTGACTTCGCCTCGAAGGAATTTAGCAACCTTCTGGAGCCTGCTCGATAACTGATCTAACATCGCCTCACCACCTCTCGAGATGTATGTCTACTATGCTAGGCTAAATCCAAACTTCAGTCAACACAACTGCACATACTCCGATCGCCGAACACCACAATAGGCATTCCAAGTGATCAGAATGTATGATATCAAAAACGAACAACGGGAAAGCAAGGCGGCTCATGTAGGGACCGTTTCCCAAACGGTCCGTTCGGGGAACGAATCCTATAAGGAAAAATACCATGCCCGTCCATCCCTTCTCACGGTTTTCTCCACCACACAATTGGAACACTCAATAAGACAATTTGATTTGTGCCATCACGGTATTGAAAAAGCAACCTGTGACAATCCGCAGGGTTGACAAAATAGGGTATTGCGATTAAGGTATATCTAATTTTTGAAAAATTTACCCAGGAGGTCAGACCTCCAAAAAAAGGTAAAAAATGAAGGCAAAAATCGATTACAAAGAGATCATCAAAATTATAGATCTGCTAGAGGAGAGAAATCTCTCGGAATTCGAGTTAGAGATTGAAGACTTCAAAATCAAAATCAACAGGGCCCTTCAGAAAACAAACTCTCAAGAAACAGCCCCAGGCGTTCCTCTCGCAGGCCTTACAGCCAACAGTGAGGCTCCCACCCAAACAGAGCCCGCTGACGACGAAGAGGGCCTGCATTTCATCACTTCCCCGATGGTCGGAACATTCTATCGTTCACCGAATCCCTCATCCCCTTCCTTCGTGGAAAAGGGAGAGATCGTAGCAAAGAACCAGACTCTCTGTATCATCGAAGCAATGAAGTTGATGAACGAGATCGAAACTGAGGTTGAAGGAACCCTTGAGGAGATCTATATCAAGAACGGCAAGCCTGTCGAGTACGGCCAGAAGCTTTTTGCCATCAAGCCACAGAGCTGACTCCTCATGATATCCAAAATCCTGGTCGCAAACAGAGGGGAAATTGCCCTCCGTATCATCCGAACGGCATGCGAGATGGGGATTAAGACCGTAGCAATCTATTCCGAGGCCGACAGGACCTCTCTCCACACAATACTCGCCCACGAATCCGTCTGCATAGGGCCAGCAAAAGCATCCGAGAGCTATCTCAACATTCCCAACATTATCAGCGCAGCCCAGATTACCAAGGCAGATGCAATCCATCCCGGCTACGGTTTTCTTGCCGAAAATCCCAGATTTCCAGAGATCTGCGACTCTGAAGACATCACGTTCATCGGCCCTTCAGCGTCCCTCATCAACCTGTTGGGGGATAAGAACGCAGCACGTCTCAGCATGAAGAAGGCAAAACTGCCGGTTATTCCAGGGAGCAATGATATCATCGTCGAGTTGTCAGAAGCTAAATCCATCGCAAAGAAGATCGGCTATCCGGTGATCCTCAAGGCGGCCTCGGGCGGCGGGGGTAGGGGAATGCGCATCGTCCGTTCACCCAATCAGATGGACGAGCAGTTATCCATTGCCCAGTACGAAGCTAAGGCGGCATTCGGAGATCCTTCTCTGTACATGGAAAAGTACATTGAGAACGCCCGCCATATCGAGATCCAAATTATTGGGGATACAAAAGGCAATGTGATCGCCCTGGGCGAAAGAGAATGTTCTATCCAGAGGAAACACCAAAAGGTGTTGGAGGAGACTCCCTCTCCTGTCATCGATGAAAAACTTCGAAAAAGAATAAGCAAGGCCGCTCAAGACGCAGCGGATTCCATCGGATACCAGAGTTTGGGTACGTTCGAATTCCTCGTGGACAACGAAAAAAGATTCTATTTCATGGAGGCAAACACTCGTGTGCAGGTGGAACATCCCATCACTGAAATGGTTTATGGTGTAGACCTGATCAAAGAACAAATTAAGATCGCCTCGGGTGAGAAGCTCTCCTTTCCCCATGACCTTCAAATGTCCGGTCACAGCATCGAATGCCGCATCAATGCGGAAGATCCGGATACTTTTGTTCCCTCGGCAGGAAAGATCGAATTTCTAGTTCTTCCAGGAGGACAGGGAATTCGCGTGGATTCCGCCGCATACCAAGGATGGACGATTCCACCCGATTACGACTCTCTGCTCGCCAAAGTTGTCGTCAGAGCGCCAACCCGGAAAGAGGCAATCCGAAAGATGCAAACCGCACTGGAGATGACCACCATAGTGGGGGTCAAAACAAACATCCCGCTGCACCTCAATATCCTATCCAATCCAGATTTCAAGAAAGGCAACTACACGATCCAATTCCTGGAGAAGTTTCTCTCAAAGAAGATCGAGAAAAGCAAAACGTAAAAAGTCGAATTCTTAAAAAGGGACATCGCAATAATGGGTACCTTATGGGATAGAATCAGAGGAGATGTTTTCGTTTCACATTTGACTTCTATCGATCCATCAGCCGGATATCGACCGTGAATTGTCCTGAATTATCCCCAGCAACATTTTCATTGACGCCCAAGAACAGTCGTCCACCGATGGGCATGGAGACGATCCGGTCAGATCCGATGTGAAAGATCTCCACCATCTCGTTCCGTGTCTCTTCCCCCGTTTCTTCATCAACTTCGATGGAAATAAGGAGAACCACTTTGCCGATCAGCGCACCTATATTTTCGTTCTGGATGGGCTGCTGGACAGTCTTCAGGTCGTATCCATCTGGACCACAGTAAGCCATCGGATTGCCGACCTGGAGGGAAATTCCTCCGGATGCAGAGAAAGAGATCGTCTGGTCTCCCTCCACATCATAACCTGTATCGGTCCAAGGTACATCGCTCGGAACTGTGAGACGGAAAACCCTTCCAGACACAAATATGAGCCCCTCGGGCTCCTGCGGACTCATATTCAGCGGGTAAAATACCAGCACCACCACAAAAAAAATGAAAAACTTCTCCCGGATTTTTTTCCATTGGGGGAAGGAATAAACGTGTCGATATCGCCTCATAGTTGCTTGCCTAGCTTGAGAATCTGGATCATCTGTTCGTGGATCAGGCCGTTCGAAGCAAGGAGATTCTTCCCATAAATACTCGCTGTTTCCCCCTGGAAATCGGTCACGCGCCCTCCCGACTCCTCAACTATCAAAATCCCGGCGGCAACATCCCAAGGACTTAATTTTAATTCCCAAAATCCATCGAACCTCCCGCAAGCTACATAACAAAGGTCAAGGGCCGCGGACCCGCAGCGGCGGATGGCCTGGACGCGTGTGGCAAAATTTGCAAAATGATCGATGTTGTTCACTTCGCTCTCCCGGACATCATAGGGAAAACCCGTGGCCAGAAGGCTCTTGTCCAGGTCACCAGTAGCGGAGGTGTAGATCCTTTGCCCGTTCACTCGAGATCCTTTTCCCGAAATGGCTGAAAACATCTCTTCTCTCATTGGATCATAAATAACACCACACACAACTTTATTCTTCCATTCCAGTGCAATGGACACACAGAATATGGGAAAATTGTGGGCAAAGTTCGTTGTCCCATCGATAGGGTCGATGATCCACCGGAATTCAGAACCTCTTTGTTCACAGAGGTCTTCTTCGGCAAGAAAGTCAAAATCTGGAAACTGCGAGGAGAGGTGGGAGAAAATCACATCCTGAGAGCGCTTATCAAAGTCTGTAACAAGATTTACGGCTCCCTTGTAGATGATTTCTCTTGAAGAATCGATATTTCGGCGGAGTATCTCTCCTGCCATTCTGCTGGCTTCCTCTGCAATCTTCAAGGATTCTTCCAATTCCATGGCCCTCACATCTTACCAACTCTCATGCGACGTCGCAACCCATTCGCATGAAACACAAACAATTTTGAATACATCAAGTATAAAAGATGTAGAATATATAGATGGAGTGGAGAGATTAAACTTTTTGCCTTTTATGACGTAGTATAATATGATATTTTCCTCTGAGAGGGACCTAAAATGAATGAACAGGATTACTCGGAAAAAAAGAAAAAGGCCTTGGTCATCCGGACTCCTAAGAAGAGCCCCGGAGGCAAAAAAAGAATTATTATCATCGTTGCTGTCATTCTGATATTGGCAATCATAATTATCCTTAATTTTCAGTCTCAACGAGAAAAATCGCTAAAAGTGACGGCAGAAAAAGTCAAAAACCACGATCTAACTTCTATCGTATCCGCTTCGGGAGAAGTAAAACCCAAAAAAAGCGTGAACATCAGTGCTCATATCTCAGGAAGAATCGTAAAAACCGGTGTTGAGGAGGGGCAGACAGTCAAAAAGGATGATTTCCTCTTGAAACTCGAGTCCACTCAGTATGAAGCCAATGCCGACCGAGATCGAGCCGTCATTCGCACATTCCAAGCCGAGCTCATAAAAGCAAATGCCCAGCTCAAAAAAGACAAAAGCTATTATGACCGACAAATAAAGCTATACGATGAATTGCTCATTTCAGGAGAACAGTTGGAGGCCGCCAAGACCACACATGAGATCTCCAAGGCCACCCATCAGGCCATCGTGTATCAGATCCGTCAGGCCCAAGCCTCTCTGGAAAGCACCCTGGACATGCTGAGCAAAACTGTCTACTACTCCCCTATCGACGGTATCATCACCAGCCTGAGAGTGGAAGAGGGAGAGATCGCAATGATCGGGACGATGAACAACCCAGGGACAGTTTTAATGACGATCGCAGACCTTTCTGTGATGGAGGTTGAAGTCGAGGTCGATGAGACAGATGTCATCAGTCTTTCTTTGGGACAAAAAGCGGATATCAGGATCGATGCTCTTCCCGACCGTGTCCTGCAGGGAACAGTAACCGAGATCGGAAGCTCAGCTCTGCAAAAGGCAGTAACTACAGAAGAATCCAAGGATTTTAAAGTTGTCATCACACTGGAGGATCCACCCAAAAGCCTCAAGCCAGGACTGTCAGCCTCAGCTGATATCATTACCGCGGAACGAAAGGATGTCCTCGCCATTCCCATCTCCAGTCTCGTCTTGAAAGAAAAGGAGAGCGACGACGATAGAGATGCAGACGAACAGGAAGAGGGCGTCTACATGATCAAGGGCAGCAGGGCCAAATTCCAAGCCGTCAAGAAGGGAATCATGGGAGAACTGATGGTGGAAATCATCTCAGGCCTCGAAGAGGGACAAGAGATTGCCACCGGCCCTTACAATGCTCTCCGCCAGCTCAAAGACGATACCTTGATTAAAACTGAGGAAAAAAGGCAATAATCCCCATGGACTCAACAAACAATGCCGTCATCCTGGTCGAGAACCTGACGAAAGTTTATCAATTGGGAAAACAGGAGGTTAGAGCACTCTCCGGTGTAACATTCAAGATCCTTCCCAATGAATTCGTGGCGATCATGGGTCCTTCGGGTTCGGGGAAATCAACATTGCTCAATCTAATCGGTTGCTTAGACACTCCCTCTGAGGGAGAATACTACTTGAGTGGGAAACTTGTTAGCGCTCTCAGCGAAAATGAATTGGCGCACATCCGAAACAGCGAGATTGGATTTGTTTTTCAAGTTTTTAACCTGCTTCCAAGGGCGACGGCTTTCCACAACGTCGAACTCCCAATTATTTACAAGGGAGAGGGGAAGACAGAAAGAGCTATAAAGGCAGAGAGGGCCCTGAAAATGGTGGAAATGGACCATCGGATGCACCACCGCCCGTCCGAACTCTCCGGCGGGGAGAGACAGAGAGTGGCTATCGCAAGAGCTCTCGTGAACAATCCTTCCCTGCTTTTGGCTGACGAGCCCACAGGAAATCTCGACTCGAAAACCGGCCAGGAGATCCTGAATCTTTTTCACAAGATCCACTCTCAAGGGAACACCATCATCATGGTCACACATGACATGGATATTGCTCAGCAGGCCCAGAGGATCCTTTTTGTCCGAGATGGCATGGTGGAAAAAGAAGTAAGGAAAGGAGCATAGAATGAACATATTCAATCGATTTATTGGAGTCATATTCAGCCCACAAGAGACTTTTAAGACACTCTCGGAAAAGCCGATCTGGATCGATGCTCTCATCGTCATTCTCATTGCTATCGTTCTTTTTACGCATCTCACCATGCCCTATACACTCAAGGACACAGCCCAGCTTATGGAGAACAACGTCAAGCTCCAGGAAAGACTGGGTGATGAAGGTTTCGAACAAACGATGGAGCGAATAAAAAATCCCTCGAAGGGTTCGATTGCAGTCCGAGTATTCGTGCTCACTCCCCTAACTCAAGTCATCGGTTTCCTCATCGCCAGCCTGATCCTACTCGTTTTCGGCCGATTAACAGCTACAGAGGGAAAATATATTCAAGTCCTCTCGGCTTACATTTATGCCAACCTGATCGATAAGATCCTGGGCAATGCCTTGAGGTTATTTCTCATCATAAGCCGAAAATCGGTTTTTCAAACCTCAACGAGCTTGGCCCTTTTCTTTCCCCATATGGAAGTGACATCATTGTCCTATGCGATGTTGAGCCAAGTCGATTTTTTTCAACTCTGGCTTTTTGGAGTTCTCAGCTTTGGTTTGTCCTATATCTTTAAGATTGAACTGAAAAAAGCATTATTCATCTCGTACGGGTTCTGGCTTTTGAAGAGCGCCTTCAACGTGGCCATTTTCCTTGTCAGCATGAGCTTTATGGGTTGATCCAACATCAATAAATTTTGCAAATCCGCGTTGATGTCATTTCGAATGATCAGATTATATGATATCAAAAACACGCTCAGTTTTCCCAGCGAGGAAACTTCGCTCGGATCCGGGCTTCCCTCACATCTCCCCTTGGGAGATGTACCATGCCCGTCCATCCCTTCTCACGGTTTTCTCCATCACACAATC
>CAZXJE010000060.1:0-15107 GCA_964640835.1 uncultured Eubacteriales bacterium | reverse complement strand
GTCTGGGGGAGTCAGGCTGGATTCCCAGTTCCTCTTTGGTCTCTCTTAAGGCCGTTTGGACAAGGTCTTCCCCGGGCTCTTGCCTCCCTCCCGGAAAGGAGATCTGGGCTTGATGATGCCGCATCCGTTCCGTCCGTCTTGTGAGGACGAGAAACAAACTGTCGTTCCACGGATAAAGGAGAACGAGGACTCCGGCTCTTGCACAGGAAACATCCACTTCGTCATACCTCAAATGTCCAGGCCTGGGACGAGGGGTCATTTTTAGCTGGGCATTCAAACCCGGTTTATCCCCCCCAAGCCTTTTCTCAAGCACTTGGAGGAGAGCATGACTCCCAGGCTCACTCAATCACCGTCTCCTAGGGGATTTCAAGAAGGACCGTGGCCCACGCTGCGATCGCTTCACCGTGACCGATCGCATCAATTCCTTCATTTGTCTTTGCCTTGATTCCCAGGTCCTCTGGTCCGATCCGCAGGATGGCACACAAGACTTCCTTCATTTGGGGGATAAACACAGCCAGGCGCGGTTCCTCTGCGATGACCAGAGAATCGATGTGAGCAATTTTGACATTGTCCATTTCCAGCCTCCGAACAACCTCTTTGAGCAACTTGGTGCTTTGGATATCTTTGTACTGGCTGTCTGTTTCGGGGAAATGGTGTCCGATATCTTTTTCACCCAGAGCGCCCAAAAGCGCATCGATGATAGCGTGGATCAAACAGTCTCCATCTGAGTGCCCCAATAACCCCTTGGCAAATGGGAGCTCTACCCCTCCAAGATAGAGTTTTCTTCCCTCCACCAAACGATGGACATCGTAGCCGAGCCCGGACTTAATCTTCAAGGTACATCTCCGCAATCCGGATGTCTTCGGGAGTGGTGATCTTGATATTCCTAGGGTTTCCCTCCACAATAACGATTTCCTGCCCAATCCGCTCAACAAGAGCGGCTTCATCCGTACTATAGGTGTTATCCTCTCTGGCTTGATCTAAAGCAGCTTTGAGGATGGAGTAGGAAAATCCTTGAGGGGTTTGTACACGACGGAGCGGCTCTCTGTCCACGGTCCGAAGGACCTTACCCCCTTCGACAGCCTTCACCGTATCCTCGATGGCAATGACAGGGACCGCGGCTCCATTCTCCTTGGTTGCCGCGATGACCCGACTGATGAGGGCGTTGTCGACCAGGGGGCGGACGCCATCATGGATGAGAACAAAGCCAGTCTTTTGAGGATCGATCTGGTTAAACCCGGCTATCACAGAATCCTGTCTGTGCTCTCCACCAGTGACCACAGCAGCAATTTTGGGGAATCGCCTGATGTACTCTTCTCTTTCTATATCCCTCATCAAAACAAGAACGATATCCGCCACCTGAACATGAGAATCAAAACTCCCCAAGCACCACTCCAACACAGGTTTCTCCCTGAGAGGAGCAAACTGCTTGGGTGCGCCAAACCGTTGCCCTTCGCCGGCAGCGACGACGATCACGGTGACCTTATTCATGGGGTTCTTCGTTATAACGGCCAAATATCATCTTGCCTACAGTCGTCTGGAGCACAGAAGTGACTGTGATACTCACCGTTTGCCCGATCTTCTTCCTTGAATTATCCACGACAACCATGGTCCCGTCATCCAGATAGGCGACACCCTGATCCTTTTCTTTCCCCTCCTTCAGGATGAAGACGCGGATTAATTCTCCAGGAAGGACGACAGGTTTCATGGCATTGGCCAGTTCATTGATGTTTAAGATCTGGATTCCCTGGAGTTTGGCGATCTTACTCAGGTTGAAGTCATTGGTGATGATCTTGGCGTCTTGATGCTTGGCCAGTTCGATAAGCTTGGAATCCACATCCTGGACCTCTGGAAAATCCACTTCCGAGATCACAACTGAGACCTGAGAAGATTTTTGGAGGTGATCCAAGATCTCGAGCCCCCTCCGTCCTCGCTGTCGCTTGATCCCGTCAGAAGAATCGGCGACCAATTGGAGCTCTTTCAGGATAAACTGAGGGAGGATCAACGAGCCTTCAATAAATGCCGTGTCACAGATGTCGGCGATCCTCCCGTCTATGATCACACTGGTGTCCAAGATTTTATAGGTCCGCCCTACCCTTTTCTCATTGAAAAAACGGAGAAAATGAGCGGGGTCGAGCCATTCAAACCTCTGCGTTCCGACCAGGAATCCGATGTAGGGGAGGATCAGAAGAAAAAAGATCCGGAGAAAGATCGTTGTCGAGCTGTCGGGCGCGATGGTCTGGTAGATGGAGCCCAGGAGCCATCCAAGTAGGACGCCCGCAAAAGTTCCTAGAGTTGACCCCCAAATGATCTTGAACTCGCTTTTTCTTATCCTTGTCTCAAGATAAACGATGATTACACCCAGCACAAATCCAGTAAGAGCCCCGTATTGTGGGGCCATCTGAAAGGGAGGGAAAAAATATCCAGCTGCCGCGATCGAGGCGACAACCAGAATGCGAAGAATAAAAATGCCCATTATGATAACCTCATCATCCCTGAAGCATTCATAAAAAATGCTGATACAATTATCTAACTTTTATGATTACTGCTTTTCAACATGTTTATCCGTAAGAGCAAGATATTTACTTTAAGACTTAAAACTCTTTTTGGCATAATCAGCATTTTTTACCCTTCGGGCGAGCTGATCTCACCGCATCTGCTTCCTTGTAGCCCGGGTTAGGTTGGGACGGCTCGCGGTAGTTCACTACAGCTTCGCGGGCCACTGCCTCGCAGTTACGGCAACCTCAACTCGTGAATACTCCAGGGCAAAATATTATTAAAAAATAGTATCGACGACATCTTTGACGTTCTGGACGCCTATCAAGTTTATACCGGATATATCTTCTTTTTCAAGATGAGAAATATTCCCTTTGGGCAGGATAACTGTCTGGAAGCCTAAAGAGGAGGCTTCCTTCACCCGCATCACTGGATGGCCGACCGAGCGGATCTCGCCGCTCAATCCCACCTCCCCGAACACGGCCAGGGCAGAGGAGACGGCTTTATTCTTCAAGCTGGAAACGACAGCGACAAGAATGCCCAGATCTGTAGCCGGCTCATCGATGGTGAGCCCCCCGGCAACATTCAGATAGACGTCTTCTCCTGCAAAGCTGAAGCCGAGTTTTTTCTCAACGATCGCCATCAGCATCGAGGCACGAAAATGATCGCACCCGATCGTCATCCTCCGTGGATTCCCGGCAAACAGAGTGGAGGAGACAAGCGCCTGCACTTCTGCAAGCAGCGGCCGGGAACCCTTGATCGTACAGACTACAGCACTGCCGGCCTCGTTCGTAGGCCTCTCTTTTAAGAAAAACGCAGACGGATTGGAAACGGCTTGAAGTCCATTTCCGGTCATCTCAAAAATCGCCAATTCTGATACTGGACCGAAACGGTTCTTAAGCGCACGCACCACACGATGGCTGTGATCACGCTCTCCTTCAAAATAGAGCACGCAGTCTACCATGTGCTCCAGTGATTTTGGCCCGGCCAGAGAACCATCCTTTGTGATGTGACCGATAAGAAATGCAGAGATCATATTTGACTTAGCAAACCGGAAGACCTGGTTAGTGACCTCCCTTACCTGGCTGATCGTTCCAGGGCTCGAAGACAGCTTGGAGGAAAAAACTGTCTGGACAGAGTCCAGGATAAAGACCTGAGGAGATAACTTTTCGGCATGAGCGATGATCCGCTCCAGATTGGTCTCTGCTAAGAGATACAAACTCCCCTTCTGGATGCCCAACCGTTCCCCTCGGAGCTTTATCTGCTCCAAAGACTCTTCGCCGGAGACATAGAGGACCTTCTCGCCCTGTGTGGAAAAATCCCGGCTGACCTGAAGAAGCAATGTGGATTTTCCTATGCCGGGCTCTCCTCCGATCAAAACAAGAGACCCCAAAACCACCCCCCCTCCGAGTACCCTGTTCAATTCCTCGATCCCCGTGTGCATCCTCTTTTTTTCAGCCTGTTTGATCTCCTCATAGAGGATTGGTTCTGAAGGAGGAAAAGCATACTCTGTACCGGCGTCCTCTTCAATCTCTTCGATCAGAGTTTCCCACTCTCCACAGCTGGGACAGCGCCCCATCCATTTGGGAGAATGAGCGCCACAGTTTTGGCAGACAAATGCCGTTTTCTCTTTCATCAGATGCCGACGCCCAATCCAAAAAACAGCTCTCTATTGTCAGAGACCGAAAAATCGTCCAGCCCGAAAAGGATGTAGAAAAATTTGGTGGCATAAAAACTGGTTGAAAATCGAAAACGTGGACGTGAATCACGGTTAAAATCGTAGGTATCGAGACTAAATCTTAACCGGTCCTGCCAAAGATACCAATCAAGCCCGATGCCGAGTTCAGACTCCAGGATCCCCGCCCGCGGAGAAAAAGCGCCCAGCCTTATGCCGCCAAGAAGGGAGTAGGTGAATCTCTCCTCCCAGGGATTCCGAACGATCTGTCCCAATAGATAGGTGTCAGATGTTGGCCAGAAGGCAAAGGAAAGTGTTCCTTTAAACAACTCGCTTTTTTCATAATAATCAAAGTGTAATCCGGCCTGGGCGCGCACAGAAGATGCTCGTTGTGTGGCCTTCTCAACTTTGCTCAGAGTTTTTTCTGCCCTGTCATAGAGCTCGGGGTCCTGGATCAGTTTGCCAAGGGTCCCTTCACCCCGGTTGACCTTTCCTAACGCTCCATTCAACTGCTCAAGAGCGGCCTCTGCCTCCTCGATTAACGCCTTGAGTTTTTCAGTGCTATCGGCGATATTCCCCCTGTTTTCTTCCAGCATACCCTTCATTACAATGATCAATTCGTCCAGATTATTAGCGATGTCTTCCACGCTCCGGTCAAATTTCTGAATAGCCTGGGTGGATGACTGAATCCCGGCACTCAGCGTGCCTTTGTTCTCCTGTGTCAATTCTTTTATATCCATCGTCAGAACAGAAAGATTTTGAAGGATCTGCTGAAAATTCATCTTGGGTTCCTCTCCTCCGAGCATTTCTTTCAGTGCTTTTGCTACTTCGGAGATGTCCTCGCCAACAGATATCAACAGGCTCCCCATCTGTTCAAAACTCACCGGTGCGAAGCTCTGGATGGTATCGCCGGGCTGACAGATCTCCGGTCCTTCCCCGGGGATAATCTCGATGTACTTTTCCCCTAAAAGGCCCAAGGAAGCCAGCATGGCTGTGGAGTCTTTGTAGATCTCGACCCCCTTATCGATATCGAACAGCGCTTCCGCACGGAATCCTTTTAAGCGGATCTCTTTGACAAGGCCCACCTTAACTCCAGCCATCTTGACCAATGTTTTCTTTTCCAACCCTGCAGCTGTTTCAAAATCGGCATACAGAGGATACCCCTCACCCCTGAACAAAGTGGAGAAATCCCCGACGATAAAGATAATAGTTGCTAGGATAAATAAAGCTATAGCAAAGAAAAACCCCACTTTTATCTCACGCTTCATAGCCGTTTCCTCAATTTGTTTGAGTCGTCTTCACACAGGATTTTCTGTGGATGACATATATATTTATACATGTTTCACCATTCCTTAATGGGCCCCTTGGCCCGGCCATGGATGAACTGCTGTACGACTTCATTCTCTGTCTTTTCGATCTCTTCCGGTGTCCCCTCTTCGATGATCTTTCCCTCATACAGCATGGCTATCCTGTCTGCAATCTTATAGGCACTCACCATGTCGTGCGTGATCGCCACCGAAGTCACACCCATCTCCTTTTTCATCTGGATGATCAGATCATTGATGGCATCGGCCCTGATCGGATCGATCCCGGTGGAAGGCTCATCATAAAGAATGATCTTCGGCCTATAGGCAATGGCTCTCGCCAGTCCCACCCGTTTTTTCATCCCTCCACTCAACTCATAAGGCATGAGGTCCTCTATTCCTCTTAATCCGACCAAAGCGAGGCTATTTCTCACGGTCTTCTTTTTTTCTTCATCGGAAAAATCCCCGTACCGCTCGAGGCCGAAGGCAACGTTTTGACCCACTGTCAGGGAATCGAAGAGTGCAGCTCCCTGAAACAGCATTCCAAATCTCTTTCGAATATTATAAAACTCATCCTCGGACAAGCAGCAGATCTCCGTACCATCTATGAATATTTCGCCCTTATCAGGCTTGATAATTCCTATCATATGTTTGATCAGGACGCTTTTGCCGGAGCCACTTTGTCCTATGACAACGACTGTTTCTCCCTTTTTGATTTCCAGGTTCAGTCCGTCAAGGACCTTTTTACTCCCAAAAGACTTGTGTAGATCTACGATTTGAATCATTAGCCGATAGTTGCAGGTAACATCCTGCTCAAGAAAAAATTGAGAATCAAAATAGTGATGCTTGCAATGACTACGGTCCGAGTTGTGGCTCTTCCCACACCTTCAGCACCCCCTTCAGTGTTTAATCCCTGCCAGCATCCGATAATGGCGATCACCAATCCGAAGACTAGCGCCTTAATGAGGCCGCTGAGGATGTCCCACAACTCGAGATAGAGCAGAGTATTCCGCCAGTAAAGGGTGCGGTTGACACCCATGATGGCGTTGTACAAATAGCCCCCGACAATACCAATGATATCACCGTACAGAGTCAAACAGGGAAGCATGATGATACTTGCCAGTGTTCGAGGAACAACAAGATACCGGTTGGGATCTGCCCCAAGAGTGAAAAGAGCATCCACCTGTTCGGTGATCCTCATGGTTCCAATCTCGGCAGCCATAGCAGACCCCACACGACCTGTGACCATGAGCCCGGTCAAGATGGGGATCAATTCTTTGGTTAAACCGAGAGAGATTATCGGCCCTCCGTAGGCTTCTGAGCCCGGCCCGATATAGCGGTGAAATCCCATATAAGTCTGAAGCCCAAAGACGAGACCGCCAAAAGCAGCCGTCAGGGAGACAACTGGCAATGACCGGACGCCTATTTCTTCCAGCTGCTGGAGAAAGATTTTCCCTTCCCAGGGTCTTCTAAAAAAATTCCTGATTGTCCTGGCAAGAAGCATGCCGATCTCACCCATCTGCTCAAAGAATAAAAGATGGGGGGGGATCTTCGTTTTATTGGACATGGTCACTCTTCAAAAACACGAAATTCTTGGTCGTTGAAACGGGCGAACTTATTCAAGAAGGCCAGCGATAATTCCCCCGTTGGTCCGTTTCTTTGTTTGGCGATATGGATCTCCGCTATGCCCCGATTGGTTTCGTCATCCGGATGGTAAAACTCATCACGATATATGAAAATGACTACATCGGCATCCTGCTCAATAGCTCCTGATTCTCTTAAGTCTGACAGCTGGGGTTTTGGTTTGGCGCGGCGCTCTTTCTCTGGAGAACGGCTTAACTGCGAGAGGCCAACAACGGGGATCTGAAGTTCTTTGGCGAGCTCTTTGAGAGACCTCGAGATATAAGAGATCTCCTGCGTTCTGTTCTCAAACCGGCTTCCCGCGCGCATGAGTTGCATATAATCTATAAACACCATGTCGAGGTGATGTTCCATCTTCAGTCGCCGCGTCTTCGCCTTCATCTCCATGACGGTGAGCGCGGGTGTTTCGTCTACATATATCCTTGCCTGCGAAAGAACCTCTGCGGCTAATTTCAACCGCTCGAATTCCCTGTCCGTGACAAATCCAGTTCTGACTTTCTGAAGGTCGATTTGTGCTTCGGAACAGAGGAAGCGCATGATCACCTGTTCCTTTGCCATCTCCAGAGAAAAGAAACCCACAGAATAGGACGTCTTAAGGCCCACGTGTTGGGAGATATTCAGGCACAACGCTGTCTTCCCCATAGATGGTCTGCCGGCAACTACGATGAACTCGGAATTGTGAAAGCCTGCGGTTAATGCATCCAGGTCCCGGAATCCTGAGGGGATTCCCGTCACCGCTTCATTTCTGTGGCGCAGTGTGTCGATGGTTTCCAGTGCTGGAGGAGCCAGTGCGCTGACAGGTATAAATCCTGGCTTAACCCTCTGCTCTGCCACCTCGATGATCGCAGATTGTGCCTCGTCTAGGAGAAGGTCCGCATCCTCTTTCTGTTCGTAGCTGGATGAGATGATCTTCGCCGAAGAAAGGATGAGCCGTCTCAAAAGGGCTTTTTCCTTGATGATCCGCGCATGGTATTCGATATTCAAGCTCTTCGGGACACCGTCCATTAATGAGGAAACATAAGATGCCCCCCCCACTTCATCCAATTCACCTGCCTTTTGGAGTTCTTCTGTAATCGTCAGCAGGTCCACGGGTAGGTTTTTGTCCACCAAGACAATGATCTTATCCAGTATTTTTCTGTTCGTATCTTTGTAGAAATCCTCGGGCGAGATAACGGAAAGCACGACATTGAGGTTTTTGTTGTTTACGAGAATCCCCCCCAGAACGGTTTTCTCGGCCTCCATACTGTGTGGAGGAACCTTCTTCAACAGCGTGAGATCAAGTTCCATATTACACCCTTCTGGCCTGATGAGTCCGTCTAGGCTGCTGACCGCTCATGCCTGAAATGTCCGATCTGCCTTTTGGGCTCAAGACATAACGAGCTCAACAGATCTATTTATTGTCTTTACTTTCCGCTTCTTGACTGTCGTCTTCTTCAGTCTTTCCCTCTGGCTCTTTGGAGACCACACCTGCGTCTTCAGTGCTCTCTTTTGTTTCTTCAGGAATTTCCGCTATTTTTTCACTGGTTTTCTTAGTTTCTTCGGAAATTTCCGATACGCCTTCGGGGATTTCCTCAGACTCTTCGGGGATCTCGCCTGTCTCTTCTGGGATTACTCCAGACTCTTCGGGGATCTCCTTTGATTCTTCTGGGATCACTGCAGGCTCTGACTTCGGCTCTTCCTTTACCTCCGCGGGCACATCTTGGGCTTCCTCTTCGGCTGGGGCGGCCACCTTCTCTTTTTTCTCCTCCACTACGGGAAGTTCTGTCTTCTCTTCGAAAGGTTCGGTTGTAGCTGCTCCCTCTTCAACAAGATCCGGCCCTTGTTCTTTCTCTTCCTTAATGCCGGGCTCGCCCTCTTTGACAACTTCCAGTTTGACCTCCGCTCTCTCTTCATGAAAGGTTTTTATGGGGACGGTGTAATTCCCCAGCCTTTTTATGGGCTCTTCCAGAAGGATCTTCTTTTTCTCCACTTCAAAACCCTGGGCCGCCAGCGCATCCCTGATATCCGTCGAGCTGACAGACCCGAAGATAACATCCTTTTCACTGGTTTTGCGCGCGAAGGACAGGGTGACAGCGTTTAATCGATCGGTGAGCTCTTGATAAGAGGCCCGTTCTTTCTCAAAGCCTTTCTGAAGGACTTTTTGCTCGATCTCGATCATCTTCATGTTACTTGATGTCACCTCGATGGCTATTTTTTTGGGGATCAGATAGTTCCTTCCATAACCCGGAGCGACATTCACAAGATCTCCTTTTCTCCCAAGGTTTTCTATGTTTTCGCGAAGAATGACTCTCATTTTTCCTCCATAGTCGTTTAGGCCCTCAATCGCTGATGTACGGGAGGAGAGCCAGCAATCTTGCTCTTTTGATCGCTGTGGTGAGCTTCCGCTGATGGTAGGCACATGTACCGGTGACACGTCTCGGAGAGATTTTTCCTCTTTCAGGAACATATTTTCTCAGGATATCCACCTTTTTGTAGTCGATCTCCCTTACTCTGTTCTCACAAAACCGGCAGACTTTTCTCTTCGGCGGAAAATATTTCTTGCCCATCCCTCTATCGCGCCTGTATTCTCTTGCCATCCTCATTTCTCCTTTTTCTCCTTGTCCGCAGGCGGGAGCTCCTCCTGGGATTTCTCATCTGCTTTGTCTTTGGACTCTGCTTTGGGCTCCGCTTTTGGGTCTTCTTTGGACATTTCTTTAGGTTTTTCCTTCGTTTCTGTCTCCATCGCTACATTCTGCGCTTCTTTCTTTTCTTCTTTTGGTTCAGCTTCGGGCGCCTCTTTTGATATGGCTTTCCGTTCATTGTCCAAATCCGCCTTCATTTCTTTTTCAGGAGCTTCTTTCGGTTCTGCCTTCTGGACTTCTTTGGGTTCCTCTACCGGTTTCTCTGCGGGTTTCTCTTTTGGCTCTTTCTCCAGGTCTTCTATGGGCACCTTTTTTGGCGCTTCTTCCTTTTTAGGAGTTTTCTCTTCTTTCACGCCCGCTGTTTCTCGTTTTCTCTTCGTCGATGCCCGGCCTCTTTTTCTGGTACTTTCGGTGATCTCATTTTTTATAGTCATATAACGGATAATCGTCTCTGTCTGCTTGAAGCGTCTTTCCAGTTCCACCGGGATTGAAGGATCCCCCTCATAGAGGAAGAACACATAATAGGCTTCCTCAAACTTTTGAATGGGGTAGGCGAGCTTCCTCTTCCCCCATTCGTCCACATTGATCATGTTCCCCTTTTTTTTAGAAACGACTTCTGCCATCTGAGAGATAAGTTTTTCATTATCTTCTTCTGGCAGGTTGGGGGCGATTAAAAAAGCTGTTTCGTATTGTCGCATTGACACCTCCTTATGGATGTAAAGCCCCTTCTTTCACAAGAAGGAACAAGGAGTTTCGTTTTAAACCACTGAAACTCTTATTCAAACTCTGTCTAGAGCGATTTATCATTAAACCACAAATTGTCCTCAATACTCAAGAAATTTTATCTAAAACATTTGGCCGCGTGGTGTCTTGGCTTGAACGTGTTCACCTTTCCGGGCCAGATTGCGTGCGCTGGTTGTACCGATTCATCGCAGACTCTATCTTTTCATCGAGAATGAGGCCGAGCGCATTCTGCGCTTTGCTCAGGCCCTGTTTGAGGAGAAGTTTTTCCTCATCCAAGAAAGAGGAGAGGACAAAATCTGTCGCATCCACATCTGAAGGTAAAGGGCCAATCCCCACTCTGATCCTTGGAAAAAACACACTGTCCAACTCGTGAACGATCGAACTCATCCCCTTGTGTGTACCTGCCCCCCCTTCTTTCCTGATCCTGATGTCTCCTAGGGAAATATCTAGATCGTCATACACGATCACCAGGTTTTCAAGAACTATCCCCCCAGATGCGACGATTTGTTGCACTGCCAGGCCACTATTATTCATGTATGTTTGAGGTGTTGCCAGGAGAATCTTTTTCCCGCCCCTTTTTGTCCACGTACTCTTTGAGGAAAATGACCGTTTTCTCAGCCTGACTCCCCAGTCTTTGGCTACCTCTCTAACAAAAGTAAATCCAACATTATGCCGTGTCTGAGCATACTGCTTTCCAGGATTTCCCAATCCAACTACGGCCCACAAATATCACTCTTCCTTTTTTGCTTCTTCTTCCTCGGGTTTCTCTTTTTTGATGACTTCGGGTTCCTCTCCCTCTGTAATGATCTCTTCCTCTTCTTCCTCCTCCGCGACAACGACTTCTTCCTTCGTCTGTGCATGGATCATGGCGATCACGGTCTCAGGGTCACTGACCCATTTCGCCCCTTCTGGAAGAGAGAGCTCTTCGACTTTTACAGATTGGTGGAGGTGGAGGTCCGAAATATCCACTTCGATGTTCTCGGGGATTGCTATGGGTAGGCACTCGAGCTCGATCTCTCTAGTGACAAAATCGACAAATCCCCCTTCCGCTTTCACACCAACGGCCTCGCCGGTAAGGACGAAAGGAACCGTGACGCGGATTTCCTTATCCATAGCGATCAAGATGAGGTCGACATGAAGCAACTCATCAGTGGCAGGATTTGTCTGCACTTCTTTGATCATGACATCCTGGGTCTTGGAATTATATGAGACTTTAAAGATTGTGTTCTCTCCAGCCTCAGACCTCAAGATTTGAAAGATATCTTTTTTATCGAGAATGAGGGATACATTCTCTACCTGTGTGCCGTAAAGATTGGCTGGGAGTCTTCCTTCCCTCCTCAAGCGCCGAGATGCATTTTTCCCAAAAATCTCTCTTATTTCGCCTTTGATCTTAATTTCCATCTCTCAATCCTCCTCAGGTAAACAGAGAGCTCACTGAGAGGCCCTTGTTGATTCTCAGGATCGCCTCTCCAAAAAGCTCTGCAACCGAAAGCACAACAAACTTATCCATAGAGTCCGTTCTATTTCTCGCTGGGATGGTGTTCGTCACAATAAGTTTTTCCAAGCTCGAATTATTGATCCGTTCCACAGCTTTTCCGGACAATACCGGGTGTGTGCATGCGGCAAACATCCTCAGCGCCCCGTTCTCTCTCAGGGCTTCGACACTCTGGACGAGTGTTCCTGCTGTATCTACCATATCATCAACGATTATGACGTCTCTTTCTTTTACCTCTCCGATGACGTTAAAAACTTTGGCCACATTGGGAGCAGGTCTCCGTTTATCGATGATGGCCAGATCCGCATCCAGTCTTTTTGCAAACCATCTCGCTCTGCCAACTCCACCTGCATCAGGAGAGACAATGACCAAGTCTTTCAATCCCAATGAGTGGATATATTTGACCAACACAGGGGCCGCCATCAAGTTGTCCATAGGGACAGAGAAAAACCCCTGAATCTGAGGAGAGTGAAGGTCCATGGCCAATACTCTGCCGGCTCCTGCTGCTTCCAGCAGATCTGCGATCAGTCGTGCAGATATGGGAACACGGGGCCTGTCCTTCCAGTCCTGCCTCGCATAGCTGTAGTAGGGGATCACCGCAGTGATACGCTCTGCGGAGGCCCGTTTGAAGGCATCGATCATCAGGAATAGCTGCATAAGATGAAAATTTGCCTCCTCACCCCCTGTCTGAACGATGAAAATATCCTCTCCACGGACATTCTCGTCGATGTAGAAGTGGATCTCCCCGTCGCTGAAGCGTTCAAGTACGCATTTGCCTAACTCAATGTCGAGATAACGAGCGATCTCTTCAGCAAGTGCGGGATTCGAGGATCCTGCAAACACTTTCATCGTGTTTTCTCTTTTCACATTAGCTCCTCTTGCTTGATTTCTCCCTTGGGGAAGAAAAGCTGAACTCAAGCTCTGGCTGGGGTGGGAGGATTCGAACCTCCGAATGGCGGCTCCAAAGGCCGCTGCCTTACCGCTTGGCTACACCCCAGCATGCAACCTGCCCCAATATCGCTCGCGTGGAATTGTCTCCACAAGAAGCGACAGGTGTATTTTGTTCAACTCCTTTAAGGCTTCTCTGGCTTTTTTTTCCTCCATAAAGAGACCAAAAACAGCAGCGCCTGAACCACTCATTAAAGATAACTCTGGCTCCAATCTCTGGAAAAGGCTCTTTATGGCTTTTATCTGAGGGTATGAACGAAATACCGTCTCTTCTAAGCTGTTTTCCAATAAATGCAGTCTACGACTCTCTAAAAACCTGATAATTTTACTGTCTTTGGTGTTTGAAGTCAAGCAGGGGCGGAACTGGCCGTAGACGGACGCCGTTAAAATCGTCGTTTCGGGCAGGACAAGAACACAATAACAAGCAGGGAGGTCCTCTATGGGCTCAACCTCATCTCCTCGTCCCAAGCCCAAACACAATCCCCCCTCAAGAAAATAGGGGACATCGGCACCCAAGCGCTTCCCCAAATCCATCAGTGTGCTTTTTCCAAGATTCAGCCCCCAAAACCTGTCCAGAGCGTAGAGTGTCATGGCCGCATTGCTGCTCCCTCCTCCTAATCCCTTACCTGGGGGGATGCATTTTTGAACCCGTATCTCAACGCCTGTGAAAACACCATGATTATCTCTCAAGAGTTGAGCGGCCTTGTGAATGAGATTCCTCTCATCCCAGGGAATATGCTTATTATCTCCCCTTAAGAGAATCGTATCGGAGGGAGTGGGCCGGAACTCTAAAACATCATAAAGATTGATCGTCTGGAGGAGAGTCCTGACTTCGTGGTAATCGTCCTCCCTCTTCCCTAACACTTCCAGCCCCAGGTTGATCTTGGCAAAGGAATGAAGCTTCATCTTAGAATAATTTTTGAATCTCTTCCCACGTTTTTTCTTCATACCTTTGAATAAATCCGGTCGAGAAGACCTTTTCATTCAGAGGTTGATTAAAACCAATGTTCCGGATCTTAATGTGTCCTTCATTCAGAGGATGGGAGAAAAAAATCGCGCGCGCGATGTCTGTGTTGGCGATGAACTCCTCCACATAAAATTGGAGGTCCCCTCTATTTCCGCGGACGATCCTGTTCTGTTTATCCCTCTCGAGAGCCCATTCGAAGAGAGAATCTTCCTCCTTGCTCTCGGCCCAGCGTCCGCTCAAGAGAGATGCCATCTCCTCCAGGCTCAAATGAAATCCCATAAACCTGAAGACGATCTCCTGTTCCCCAGCTCGCCAGTAGACTTTTTTTGAAGGAAGGACAAAGTAGGCTTGGTTGTCGGTTATGATGACCTGGTAAATCGCACGTCCCAGAAAATCTGATGCATCGATCCTTCCTCTATCCGGAGAAACGAACAGGAATGAGAACTTGGTTTGCGCCGAACCCTGGGCGCCCTCATAGTTCAGCGATGCATATCCCTCCATGCTCTCGATCTTGGGAGGAACAGGGGTTAGCAATACAGGAGATGTGCTGCAGCGCGAAAGGAATAACAAGACAAGGCATATGCCGAGAAGCTTGTACAGTCGCAATTCCAGCCTCTAAAGGTGAATGCGGATAGCCCTGATCACAGAGTGTTCTCTCCGCCCCCCTCTTTTTCTCCCTTTTCCTGCGTTTCGTCTGTATCCGAGAGCTTGAATCCGTAGTCTTTTGTTTTATATTTTTTATCTTTGAATTGACTCAAGAATAACTCTTCGTCTTCATCGCCCCGCTGGCCATGATAGACGGATTTTTCCCCGTCATCGGAAAGCTTAAAACCATAGTTCTGTGTCTTTATTCTCCTCTGAGACTTCTTTTTATGGCGCAAAACGGGATAGAGAGGGGACGTGATTTTTCTGCCGAAACAGGAAAGGTTCGGGTTCAGGATCATCAAGATAATAAAGGCTCCGAATATGATGATGACGCCGTATGTCGCCCAGTTCATGTGTTTCCTTTTGTTCTAACGATGATTCATACTCTCATGTGAAGTTAAAATTGGATTATTCAAAAAATGCCGATGTTTATTATAAGTGTCTCCTTATTTATAGTCAAATCCCGCCCCGCCAGTTGTGTCTAACCTGGATTATTCACGAGTCGAGGTTACCGTAGATGCGAGGCGCAAAGGATGAAGCTGTGGTTGTCCACCGCAAATCCTTTGCAACA
>CAZXJE010000059.1:0-15120 GCA_964640835.1 uncultured Eubacteriales bacterium | reverse complement strand
CAGCCTATTTAGCAGGGATCCAAAAAGGCGACATCCTCTACAAGATCAACGACAATCCTGTGCGCACCAAGATCGATGTGTCCAAGAACCTGTGGATCGCAGAAAGTTCCAACCAGAAGGTGATCTATGAGATCATTCATGAAGGGGATCAGATTTTTCCCTCCTTAAACTACATCAGCAAAATAGGGAGCAATCTCATCTATTTTTTCTTGGTCCTCATCGGTCTGACCACAATTGCACTGGGCTTGATCGTTTTTCTGAATTCTAAAAAACCTTTCTCTCTGCCATATGTCTTCTTTTTTCTGATCTCGCTGGTGTTGTATTCATTCTATACCTTTTCACCCACTGGTCAATTGAACGTCTTGGACAGTCTTTTTTACTGGTTGGATAAAATTGCCTTCCTCATATTTCCCCCACTTTTCCTCCACTTTTTTTTCATCTTTCCGAAGCGAAAAAGAAATCTCAGAAACAAGCTGTCCTCCATTTACATTCTCTACATTCCTGCCTTCGCACTCTTTCTGGCAAAAATTTTCATCTACGCTTCCAATATTTTTAGGCTGGACGAGACATTCATCCTTAACTTTTACCAAACAACCGAAAAACTGGAGCTTGCCCATTTTGGTTTTTTCTCGATCCTTGCTTTCACTCTCCTGATCGTGGACACACGCCGGGTCCCCAATCTCATCATCAAGAGACAACTCAAATGGATCTCTTATGGAATAGGAATCGCGATCATTCCGTTCATATTTTTCTACATTATCCCCTTTCTGATCGGATTCGTTCCCACCAAAATTGCTGAACTCACCGTTGTTTTCCAGGCGCTCATTCCTCTAGCGCTGGCCTATTCCATCTCCAATTACAAGCTCGTCAACCTGGAGCTCGTCCTCAAAAAGGCGGCCCCTCTTGTCTTCTCCTATGTGGTCATCGCTATCCTGTATTTCTTTGTCAGCTCTCAAACCAATATCCTCCCGGAGAACAGATTGAGGGCTCTTATTCTCGGAATTCTGGCCATCATTCTTGGAGCAACCCTATTCTCCCCATTAAAAAGCCTCATACAATCCATCCTTGACCGGATCATCTACAGAACAAGCTACAAATACCGCAAAACACTGCTATCCATTAGTCAGGAACTCAGTCGAGAAAGAAACCTGCAGAATCTGTCTGAATCCATCCTTGAGCTCATCGCAAACGCGCTGTCTCTTGAATATATTGCGCTGTTGCTCCCTCTGGATTCTGAGAATACATTCTACATCCTGAGATCAAGAGGGAATGCTTCCTCCATATTCAATCAGATTTCGTTCGACAAGGAGCTCTATGAACAGCTGAAGGAACAGGAATTTTTGTCTATTTTTTCATTTCCCGATAGAAAAGATCTCCAGCAGAAATTCGGGGAGTTTTCTGTGTTCGGCCTCTTCCATTTTATGCCTCTTAAAGTGGAGGACAAATTGATCGGATGCCTGGGGATGGGGATAAAGACAGACGGCTCCTTCCTGAACGCCGAGGACTGGGAGCTGCTGCGAACGATCTCTTCACCCGTCGCCCTCGCTCTCGAAAACGCCTACCTCTACGACCAGGCGACCATAAGAGCTCTAGAGTTGGAGAGGCTCAAAGACTACAGTCAAAACATCATCGAAAGCCTCACCGTCGGTGTTGCGGTTCTCGATGAAGAGGGAAAAATCATGGGATGGAACCGTGTCCTCGAAGACATCTTTACCATAAAGAAAGAGAACGTTATGGAAGAGAAATTGATGGATGTTATCGGGGAGAAGAACTTTGCAGCCATTTTCCCCTCCGATACGCATAAGGATTACAGGCTGTTGAGCGAAATTACGCTGGATATGCCATCCAGTGGTAAAAAGATCTTTGATATTGTCAAGACTCCTCTTCTCGATAACGAGATGAATCCCTACGGAACGATCATCGTTTTTGAGGACATCACAGAGAAGATATCTCTCCAACAACAGCTCCTCACTTCGGAAAAGCTCGCTTCTATAGGCCTGCTCTCAGCTGGTGTAGCCCATGAGATCAATACTCCTCTGACGGGAATCTCGAGTTACGTCCAGATCCTGCAGAAAAAGCTGTCCGCGTCCCCTCACACAAAAATACTGGAAAAAATCGATACCCAGACCGAAAGATTAGCCCGGATCGTCAAAAACCTTCTGAATTTCGCTAGAAACCCAGCTGATTCGACTTTTTTCCAAACAGACCTGAAGGAGAGTTTGCAGTCCATCATATCTCTGATCGATTACAAGCTGAAAAACTTAAACATCTCTTTGGAGACAAACCTCTCACACCTTAAACCCATCTGGGCCCTGGAAGAAAGACTGCAACAAGTTTTTATAAATATCATCCTCAACGCTATCGATGCAATGCCGAGTGGTGGAACTCTGAGCCTTGAGCTTTCACAGCTTGAAAATCTGGCTATCATAAAAATCGCGGACACGGGAACCGGAATTGAAGCTCAACATCTTCCTCATATTTTCGACCCATTCTTCACCACAAAAGGTCTCGGGAAGGGCACGGGATTGGGCTTGTCCATCAGTTATGCGATCATCAAAGAGCATGGAGGACGGATCACTGTGGACAGCGAACCTGGAAGGGGTTCGACATTCAACATTTACATCCCGATGGACCTAGACAAAACCAAAGTAAAGGAATCGAGTATTCGGTAAAGGACAATGGAGAAAAAAGGAACTATTCACATCATCGACGATGAGCCTATTATTTATGAGGTTCTCCAAGACATTCTCACTTCGGAAGGATACGCTGTTGAAGTCTCCGCCAATGGAGAGGAAGCTCTTGATAAACACTCTTCTCTCAATGTTGACCTGATCCTTCTTGACCTCCTCATGCCAGGGATGGATGGAATAGAGGTTTTAAAGAGGCTCAAAAAGATCGATCCGCATATCGTTGTGATCATTATCACTGCCTACGCATCTATCGAATCAGCCATCTCTGCTATGAAGACAGGGGCTTATGACTACATCCAAAAACCTTTCAAACACGATGAATTACTCCTGGTTGTGGAACGAGCCATTGCTCACCGAAGGCTCCAGGAGGAAAACCTGCGCCTGAAGGATGAGCTGAAAAGGAAGTTTAGTTTTGAGAAGATCATCGGCAAGAGCGAGCTGATGAACGATATCTTCGAGATCATTAAAGCATCTGCGCCCACCAGGAGTACCATCCTGATACAGGGCGAAAGTGGAACAGGGAAGGAATTGGTCGCAAGAGCTGTCCACCTCAACAGCGACCGGGCAGATTTTCCGTTTATCATCGTCAACAGTGGGTCCCTCCCCCCCGATCTTCTGGAAAGCCAAGTTTTCGGTCACGTCAAGGGTGCATTTACAGGAGCTATCGCTGAAAAACAAGGACTGTTTGAAGCGGCTCACAAAGGGACCATTTTTTTTGATGAGATATCTTCCTTGAATCTGGACACGCAAGCAAAGCTGCTCCGGGTTATGCAGGACAGAGAATTCATGAAACTGGGAGGGACAAAAACTTTACGGGTCGACGTTCGTGTTATTGCTGCTACAAACACAGACCTTGAAGAGTTGATCGGTCTCCAAAAATTCCGAGAGGATCTTTTCTACAGATTGAATGTCATCAAGCTCGAGTTGCCCCCGCTCAGACATCGCAAAGAAGATATTCCTCTCCTCACCAAACATTTCCTGGATATGTACAGCAAGGAGAACAACAAAGATATCCTGGGAATCAGCGACGAGGTCACAGAGATTCTTGAAAATTACGACTGGCCAGGAAACATCAGAGAACTGGAAAACCTCATCGAGAGATCGGTCGTCCTGACAAAATCCAAGATCATCACCCGGGAAACCCTGCCGAACTTCCTTATGCCCTCCCATAAAGAAGACACGACAACATTTGCTTCTTTAAACGATGATCTCAACCTTAAAAGACAGATCCAAGACTATCAAAAACGGGCAATCATCAATGCTCTCAAGAAATCAAAAGGTGTTCAGAAAAAGGCAGCAAGCTTTCTAGGAGTGAAACCCACCACACTGAACGAGATGATCAAGCGACTCGATATCGATATCGATCACATCGCCTAACATGTCAGTGGAACTTGCCAGGAACCCAGTTATCCGGATTTATTTTTATATTTTCCGGTTTCTTTTTTCGTTCGAAAACGAATTCTGAAACAGCGCTGCTTATCCTGACATTTTTCCTGACACGATCGCCATTCTCTTTCCACTCTATCCAGAGAGGAAAATCAAATGTCCCTTTGAGCTGAACCACATTCAACTTCAGCAGGTAGCCTAAATCGGCTTCTTCCACAAGATGTGTGACCTTGATATCCGGAAGTCGATAGGACTCGAACCAGCCCTTAAAAAACACATCCAAGTCTGCTCCGGAGATCTCCTTGAATGTGTCGAAGAATTCTTTCGACCGCGGGGCGCTGTATTTATACCGGTCGAAAAATTCACGCAGCGCATGAAAAAATACATCCTCTCCCAGCAGATCTTTGAGCATATTCAACACCAGAGCGGCCTTGTTGTAGATAATCGCTTGATACGCCTCAAAATCACCGTAGCTAATGCGAGAACCCATCAAGATTGCTCCCCATTCGGATTTCTTCCTTGTCCAGGAAGAGAACTTCTTCATGATCTGGCTGTATGCTCCCTCGCCATATTTCTCTCTGAGATAGGTGACAGAAGCGAACTGGGCCAATCCCTCGCTGAGCCATTGGTCATGGTAGGAGCCCCAACTTAGACCTTGTCCCCACCACTGGTGAGCGATCTCGTGGGCGATAAAATACTCCTTCCACCGGCTGAGGTTTACAGGGCTGCCTTTGGGCTGGAAACGCCGTTGGCCGACAACTCTGGGCCTTTCGTTAAGGATGATGAACGAAGCGGGACTGTGTCCCCCTCCTTGAGGCCAAAATCTATGCACGATACTGAACTTATCGAACGGATATACCCCGAACATCTTCTGGTAAAAATTTAAGATCTTCATCGATTCGCCAAACAGATCCCAGCGAAAACCATGAATCTCAGTCCCTCGAAAATACTGGAATGGAAGCGGGGAGGACACTTCATCCATCGTTCTAAATTCTCCCACGATGAATGAGAGATACTTGACAGGGCTCTCATTCTCGAAAATAAATACCGAGGATCCGATTTTTTCCAGATCCTCGACTTCTTCAAGGCTTTCCAGAGTGGACCTTTCGATCAGCTTGCCGTTGGAAATACAAGTAAATCCAGGGGGTACGATGAACTTCAAGCGAGCCGTGAAATACTCTTCATCCGACGGTGCCGGGTACCAATAAGCGGACCGTGTATACAAGTGAGTCTGGTACTTGGGTTGGTTAAGTAAAATCGTATCCTGATATTGATAAGAGGAGATGACATCCTCTGCTTGTTTCTCCGGAACAAGCTTGCCCCTGTAAAAAATCTCTAGGATCTGAGTCTTTTCATCTCCGGGCATGTTATAAAAATAGACATACAGGAATTTGCGCAGTTTGTCCCGGGTATAGAACAGCTCATGTTTTTTTCCGTCATTGATGCGTAACACTTCGAGATTCGGGTGGAGTTTGAGTTTTATGCCGTCAAGAGATTCGACTTTTGATTCAACAGTAAGTCTTGCTTTTCCGGAGATGTATGAATTTTTCGGATTAAAATGGATATCGATCTCGTAGTCGCTGATCTCAAAAAACCGGGAAAAGGAGATAAACAAACGCTTTTTTTCCTCTTCCTGGGTAGGTGAATATAGGTTGATGATCCGATTTTTTTCCCACTGGTAGAGATTCACTTCCTCTTCGGCAAAAGGAGAATAGATGTATGTGAAGTTCCCTCTATCTTCTGCCTTGAATTCAAAAACTGCCTCCTCTCCTTTGGGGAGGAAAGAAAGCAATCCACTCGTCAAGGAGTTCTCGATCGTGAATGAACGCGAATGGAATCTTCGGAACAAAGAGTGGGCTTTGTTAAGGTCTTTTCTGGAGACCTCAGAATTTTGAGCTTTTTGCTTCACGATCTTGATATTGCTCTTAAAAAATTCATCCGAACACCGCACATAGACATACTCAAGATGATCCTGGAGAGTATCTTTTTTGAAGATCAATTCCAGCTGATGTTTTTCCCGCAGAGAAGAAGGAGAAAACTTAACTTGACCTTCACCGATAACCAGTAAGGCCGTTTCCGCGAGAGGGATATTGTCATAGAAGAGAAGTGCATCCTTGAATTGCATGTGGATATCCACATGATCGATCTCGACCGTATCGGCCCTCTCCACTCGCTCCGAAGGAATGCTCACTTTGTACAGGTTCTTTTCTTCGCCGAGCAAAATCTTTTCTTGAATGAGCCAATGGCCCCGATCTCTGATAAGATCCAAACGCCACATCTCTATTTTTACAGCATAGGAATTCTGGAAGAGAACTTGCACATGAATCCGAAAAGTTTCGGCGCCTGTCTTTTGGGAATGAGCGATGCGGAAAAAAACAGTTTCCACTTCAAATGTGTCAAAGAGCGTGAGAATGCTAATATTCTCCCTCTCCCGTAGATGCTCTGCGTAAGAACTCAAATAGGCCTGGATATCCCCTTGGCTGACAGATAACTGGATGTTCGAAAAGAATTCATCGACAGTCTTGTCTCTCTCTTGAAAGGCGAATGACAGGGAAATACAGAGAAAAAATACAAGACCGAGAGTAAGACAAAGATTCTTCATGACTCCAAATATCCTATTATTCTTATCAATATAATATTATATCAAATTTTGGCGAAATAAAAAACACTACTCCCCCCAAGGCGCTAGAGGAATCGATGAACACATCATTTGAACCAGGATTGATCACACCTTGATTTGTGCCTGGATCTTGCATAGTCTCGAGTAATGCTAGAGCAATATTCATGCCACCTCAAATCTTACATTATGCTTGAGTCCCCATCATATATTGTTGTACTCGGTCATCAGGCTTTCGGTGAAATTGTAAACAATATTTACATAAATCGGAAATTTTTGTTTGCTTTTATCCAAAAATGACAACTCAAAACAATTCTTTGGACAGGATGGCAAGAGTATATGTTACGGAAAAAGAAGCTACGTGAACCGGTTGCACCTTGGAAGAGAACCTTTTTTTAATCGTCAAAATCCTCTTCCCATGTCACAAAACTGTTAAAGTATTCTCTGTCCCCTTCATCGATCCCTCGCGTGATCTCTGTGATATGTGATGAGGAGGCGCCAAATGCCTCCACTGCGTGAAAGAGCCCTTTCTCGGCATCGACATGTTCTCCGCAGGTATAAAAATCTAGAGCTCCATAGCCAAACTCCGGCCATGTATGAGTGGAGATATGTGATTCTGAAATAACGACCACACCACTCACACCCGATGGGGGGAACGTGTTGAATGAAACAGCCCAAACTTTTGCTCCCGCAACCTCGGCAGCTTTGACCAGTATCTGCTGTACTTGAGATAAATCACTGATAATCTTCGGATCGCAGCCTGAGGCTTCCACAATATAATGATGGCCGATAGTATTATGTGTGTCTTTAGGCATGCTTGTTCTCCTCAACCGGATACACTCTGCGCTATTGATTTTAGAATTAAAGACACAGGTTGGCAACTGTTATTTAGCGTGGGTAAACATTTCTAAATCCGTGATGAACGATACTCGAGTGTCCCAATCGGTGATTACGAAAACACGCTCAGTTTCCCCAACGAGGAAACTTCGCTCGGATCCGGGCTTCCCTCACATCTCCCTTGGGAGATGCACCATGCCCGTCCACCCCTTCTCACGGTTTTCTCCACCACACAACTGGGACACTCAAAAACGCACTTGTGTCCATACGATCACGGATTTGGAAATGCTTCCTTAGCTTAGAATCATATCCAGAGCTATGGTGCTTTACGAATGGGGATCGATGTGCTATAAATAGCTCTGGTTAAAAAATGGACATTCCTCAGATTCTCATCAGTTTATTCGTAGTGCTTTTTGCCATCACCATACATGAAGCCTCCCATGGCTGGGCGGCCTACAAAATGGGAGACCCGACGGCCTACGCAATGGGAAGGGTTACTTTGAATCCCATCGCTCACATCGACCCCGTCGGGACGATCCTCCTGCCGTTGATCCTCGTTGTCATGGGCGCACCTCCTTTCGGGTGGGCTAAACCCGTTCCCGTCAATCCCATGAACTTGAGAGACCCCAGGCGGGATAATCTGATCATCTCGGCGGCCGGTCCGCTTTCGAACTTCAGTGTGGCTTTCATCGCTTTCCTGGGAATTCAATTATTTAAGATCATGAATCCTAGTCTACTTCATTCATACGGTGGATTTTCGGGACTCGCGTCCGGTATTTTCCTGATCCTTTACTACACAATTTTAATCAACATCATCCTGGCTGTGTTCAACCTCATTCCCATCCCGCCTCTCGATGGCAGCGGCATCCTGATGGGACTGATCTCAGATGAAGCGGCTGAGAAATATGATCAGATCCGGCCATACGGATTTTTCATCCTGCTCATTCTGATCATGACCGGTTTCATCGGTAAGATCCTAGGTGTGATCATGAAATTCGTGAATATCTTTATATTTTGAGCTAAAAACATGGATGGAAAAAAGAAAAAAGTCGTTTTTAGCGGATTACGGCCCACCGGCGCCTGCCACCTGGGACATCTCGCCGGCGCGCTCCGCAATTGGATCAAGCTGCAAGACCAGTTCCGGTGCTATTATTCGATCGTCACATGGCATGCCTTTAGCTCAGAGTACCAGAACCACCCGGTCATAAAGGATTACACATTCGAAGTTGCAGCCGACTGGTTGAGTATCGGATTAGACCCGGAACAATGCACGATTTTTGTCCAATCCGAGGTCAAAGAACACGCCGAATTGCATCTTCTGCTCTCCATGGTCATCCCTCTTCCTTGGCTCCAGAGAGTCCCCACGTTCAAAGAAATGCAGAAAGAGTTGAAGGATAAAGATGTCAACACCTATGGATTTCTAGGATATCCCGTGCTCCAGACAGCAGACATCATCCTCTACAAAGGAGAGGTCGTCCCCGTGGGAGAAGATCAGGCCTACCATTTGGAGCTGGCCAGGGAGATCACAAGACGCTTCAACCGCCTATTCGGGGACATATTCCCAGAACCCCAAATCCTTCTCACGGAAGTCCCCAAGCTAGCCGGGACCGATGGCCGCAAGATGAGCAAATCCTTTGGAAATTCCATATTCCTCAAAGATCCCCCCGAGGTAATCCGTAAAAAGATCCAGCCCATGATCACAGATGTCAGGCGGAAGAGACGTACCGACCCGGGAGAACCCGAGGACTGCCCGGTGTTCACACTCCACAAAGCTTTTGTCGCTGAAGAACAGAGAGAGGAGATCGTTCAGGGCTGCAGGACCGCCGGAATCGGATGCCTGGAGTGCAAGAACATCGTCATCGAACAACTGATCCAGATCTTGGCCCCTTTTTGGGAAAAGAGAAAGGCGTTCGTCAACAATCCAGACATGGTGTGGGACATCCTCGAAAGGGGGAATACAAAAGCAAGAGAGGTCGCTCAAAAGACGATGGAAGAGGTCAGGGCTGCCCTTGGGTTTTAGATAGAGCTCGACAGTGATTAAACTCGATGGATAGTTTTATAGAATCCCCTGAATATGAAGTCAATCTTGACATTTTTCAAGGCCCCTTAGACCTTCTCCTTTTTTTGATCCGGAAAAAAAAGATCGATATCCAAAACATCCCGATTGCAACGATCACTCGAGAATATCTGGCTTACCTGGATAAAAACGAACGCATAAACCTCGAACGCGAAGCGGAATTTCTGTACGTGGCAGCACTTCTTATTTATATCAAATCACAGATGTTGTTGCCGCGGGAGAGGCCATTGGAGGACGAAGAGGATCCCCGACGGGTCCTTGTAGACCGTCTTTTGGAGTACCAGAAGATCAAGGCCGCTTGCGCCATCCTGAGGCAAAAGGAGGAGAATGAACTCCCCAAATGGAAAAGAGACGTCCCTCCCCCCAAGTTCATGAGTGAAGAGCTGGATCTGACAGAAGTCTCGTTGTTCAACCTGGCAGAGGCTTTTTTCGTTCTCATGAAGAAGAAAGAAAGGGAAAACATCCAGATCATCAGAGGGAAGGAGTACTCCATCGAAGACAAAATGAACGAGATCCTTGAATTCCTCAAGGAAAATCAGTATCTCGATTTTATCGAATATTTCGGAAATCAGACGACGCTCGAGGAGGCGCTGGTGAGTTTCTTCTGCCTTCTTGAGCTTATCAAGGCCAGGGTGGTCTATGCCATTCAAGAAACGCTCTTCCAAACCATCAAAGTCTGGCTTCGCGACAAGAGTCCAAAATGAGCATACAACTGAGTAACATCATCGAATCTCTATTATTCGTCTCAGCCGAACCGTTATCCACTGAGAAGATCAAAAACGTTCTGACCGAATATTCAGAACAGGAGATTAAAAGCTCCCTTGACCTGATCCTGGAGAAATACTCATCCCATCCGGGAGGTATACAGATCATCCGGACTGGAGGAGGATACCTCTTTGCAACAAGATCAGAGCACGATCCATGTATCAGGCGTCTCCTCCGGGTCAACAGGAAAAACAAGCTCTCCGCAGCAGCTCTTGAAACCCTGTCCACGATCGCCTATCATCAACCCATCACCCTTGCCGAGATTTGCGCATTCCGCGGTGTGGACGCCACCCATTCTCTCAAGACGTTACTTCAAAAAAAGCTGGTCAAGATCGTCGGCCGGAAAAAGAGTCCCGGAAAACCTCTGATCTATCGCACTTCAGAAAGATTTCTGACGTATTTTGGATTGGACAGCTTGAAAGACCTCCCTTCGCAAGAAGAGATCTCAAAACTTTTAGAAGAGGAGACAAATGAGGATTAAAAACCCCATGATCTTACCAAGGCACGGCCTACAGGTTTTATTATTGGCTCTCTGTTTTATGCTGACGATTTTTTGTGGAACTCAAGACCTCGAGAAAGAAGAGCCTCCGCTCGACCGTCATGAGCCCTACAATTTCCGGGGCAAAAGTGGGATGGTGGTTGCAGCTCACCCTCTGGCTGCTGAGGCCGGACTGGAGATGCTTAAAAAAGGTGGAAATGCTGTCGATGCAGCCATCGCCACCACGTTTGCCTTGAACGCGGCAGAACCTTTTGCTTCAGGAATAGGCGGGGGGGGCTTTATGGTGATCTACTCGGCTCGTGACAAAAAGATCACGTCTATTAACTTCCGAGAGAAGGCGCCAGCAAAATCCTTTCCTGAGATGTATATCGAAAACGGGGAGATCAACGAGCAATTGAGGCGGACACATGGCTTGGCTGTCGCAGTTCCCGGCGCACTCGCAGGCTGGTCGTATGCGCTGGACAAGTACGGCACTAAGGCCCTCAGCGATGTGATGCAAAAGGCAATCCAGATCGCGGAAGAGGGATTCCCTGTCAGCAAGACCTTCAGCAAGATCAACAAGGATGAGTACGAGAAACTGTTGCAAATGGCTGGAGAATCCTGCTGCTACCTTAACGAAGGACTGCCTTTTGAATCCGAGGAAAAGTTTCGCAATCCTGAACTCGCAAACACGTTTCGGCTCCTCGCTTCTAAAGGGATCGAGTCCTTCTACAGGGGAGAGATCGCCCGAAAGATCGTCACCGCCGTACAGGAAAAGGGCGGAATCCTCACTCATGATGACCTGGCGAATTATTCTCCCGTGGAACACGCGCCCATAAAGGGACAGTACAAGGATTACACGCTCTACAGTGCGAGACCGCCGGCTTCGGGGGGGCTCCATATCATCCAGCTCTTGAACATCATCGATAACTGGCCGGTCAAGGAGTGGGGTCATAATTCTGTGCCTTACATCCATCATCTGAGTGAAGCCTTCCGTTTTGTCTTTGCCGACCGGGCTCAGTATCTTGGTGATCCAGACTACATCCACATCCCCGAGACAGAGCTCACTTCAAAAGATTACGGAAAACAGATCGCGTCACAGATCAAACCTGATCTTGTTCTCAACGTTTATCCTTACGGAAATTTTGATGAAAAAGAGAACGAGAAGGAGAGCACAACGCATCTCTGTGTGATCGACAGGGAGGGAAACATTGTCGCCCTCACCCAAACGATCAACCATTTTTTTGGCTCGGGCATCATCCCCGAAAACACGGGATTTCTTCTGAATAATGAAATGGATGATTTCTCTCGAGATCCCGAATCTCCGAATGCACCGAGGCCCCACCGGCGCCCGCTAAGCTCCCAAGCACCTCTGATCTTATTCCAGGGCGAAGAGCCGATATTAGTCCTCGGTTCACCCGGCGGCACACGGATATTCCCCACCCTGACTCAAATCATCCTCAATGTCATCGAATTTGACATGTCCCTTGATGAAGCTATCGAAGCATCCCGGTTTTTTTCCTACTCTGTCCGTGGCGAAACTCGTCCCATTTCATTAGAATCTCGGATGGCTCCGGTCATCATCGAAACTCTTAAAGAATTGGGGCACAAGGTTCTTATAAGAGAAGACTATGATAAATACTTTGGGGGTGCTCAGGGGATCATGATCCTTCCAGGAAAAGACATCATTTTCGGCGGAGCCGACTCCCGGCGGGACGGCTACGGCGCCGGCTACTAATTCTCAAAGATGTGACCTTTTTCTAATAGACTGGATTATTCACGATCCGAGCCGACCCAACCTAACCCGGGCTACAACGAAGGCTTTGTAGTGAGATCAGCGGGTAGGTTGGGTCGGCGCCCGTAGGGTAAAAGATGCTGCCAATAAGATATTGAGTGCTTTTAGAGTGTAAATTTGGCAGCAGATTTTATGAATAATTCAGGTTAAAGAATTGCTAAAGAGTTCCGTTTTAAGTATCCTAACAATTTGACAGCTCAATTCTATGAATTTATTTGTATAAAGGTAAGAACTATGAGAAAAAACATTATCCTTGTGTTAGCTTTGTCTTTCCTGTTATCCCTGGTTGCTTTTGCACACAAAAATTTTGGGGAAGACCTTCCTCGGTTTGAACTCCCAAATCTAATCACATCTGTAGGGCAGAGCGCTGATGTCCAAATGGCCTCGGTGCTAGCAAAAAGGGCCGGCCTTAACTCTGTACTAAAAAAAACAGCTGCTGCCCAAGACCTGGAGGGCATAAAAACGCTGACCCTGGTTTTGGGAGCGAGCTTGAAAGGATTGGGAGCAGCCGGAATCGATGTCGCCCAGGAGAAAGAAAGAGTTCGAGCGCTCATCTCTGAGGCAAAAAAAAGAGGCATCCCACTCCTCTGTCTCCACCTGGGTGGAGAAGCCCGCAGAGGTCAGCTGACAGATCAACTGATAACCGAATTCCTTCCCTTATCCCAAATGCTCATCATCGTGAAATCGGGAGATCATGATGGACTCTTCAGCAAAATATGCGAGAAAAACAATATTCCCCTTGTTGAAGTGGAAAAAACTGTCGATGCTCTGGCTCCTCTCAAGGACGCCTTTCAATGACTTTGTTCGTGAAATGTAAAAAGGAGTCATCCCAAAGACAGAAATCAGAAACCATCTCTTTCCACGCTTCACGTCTCACTTTACAAATGTTATAAGCAGATGCCAGAATACGCCATATTCCTGTTGATGGTGGCGATATTTGCGATCCTTGCCATGGGATTAAAGCTCCCTATCGGTGTCTCCCTTGTTTTTTCAGCTCTTGCCGGCGCTCTTCTGGGCGGTGAAGGATTAGCCCTGCGTCATCTGGTTGAGGGAAGTTTTGGCTACTTCGACACCATCCTTATCATCGTTACAGCCATGATCTTCATGAAGGTTCTGCAAGCATCCGGTATCCTGGATACTATCACAGCCATCCTACTCAAAACATTCTACAGGCGAAAAGTCACACTCCTTCTGACTGTCATGGTCATTGTCATGTTTCCCGGCATGATCACCGGCTCTTCTACAGCAGCTGTTCTCAGCACTGGAGCACTGGTCGCACCAGTCTTGATCAAACTGGGACTTCCCAAAGTAAAAACAGCCGCTCTAATCGCAATGGGGGGGATCTTAGGGATGATCGCCCCTCCCGTCAACATTCTTGTCATGATCATGGGGGGTGGAGTGGATATGCCCTATGTCGGCCTCACAATCCCACTCCTGATCATTGTGATTCCCTTGGCCATAATCATCTCCCTCTGGCTCGGCTACAAAGACATACAAATCCTCGACACCAAACAAATGGAATCGATCCTGCCCGAGTCCTACTCTAAAGAATACGGTCTCCGGCTCTACCTTCCGCTCGTCGTTGTCATCTTTCTGATGATCGGTCAGGGGATCACCTCTTCATTCATGCCAGACATCGGCATCCCAGCCATCTTTTTGTTGGGTTCTCTTGTGGGAATATTTTGTGCCCGTCCTTTTAACTTTTTTAAGGTGACCCAGGAATCCATGAAGGAATCTATGCCGATCCTCTGCATCCTTGCCGGCGTGGGAATGTTCATCCAGATCATGACTTTGACGGGAGGGAGGGGATGGATAGTCATGAGTTTCCTCTCATTGCCTCCTGTTCTTCTGTATCTGGGAATCTCGATCAGCATGCCTCTTTTTGGGGCGGTTTCAGCGTATGGGTCTGCATCGATTCTGGGTGTCCCATTTATTCTTGCACTAATCAACAAAAACGCGATTATCACGTCCGCTGCACTATCGGCTATAGCGGGCCTCGGAGACCTCATGCCTCCCACAGCTCTGGCGGGAATATTTGCCGCTCAGGTCGTCGGAGAAAAAAATTATTTTAAAGTCCTGCGTTACTGTCTTGTCCCCGCCCTCTTTGAACTGGCAATGGGAATCGGGGTTCTCCTTCTGGCTCCGATAATAGAGAAAATTATATGAGATAAGCCCATGATAAAGATAATTTACCATTTGATCGTATTGTTTTTGACAGTGAATCTGATCTGGTATCTGTTCCGAGAAAAACAGTTTTGGACTCAGTTGAGCACAGCTATCGTGCTTATTATGTTCCTTCTCCGTCTCTTCCTAATCAAATAACTGGATTATTCATAAAAAATGTCGATACTTATTACAATGAAAGCAATACCAAATTTTTATGTTATTCTTCTCGTAAATCACCTTGACATATCCATTTTCGATATACTTTTTTTATTCATTATCGACATTTTTTACCCTACGGGCGAGCCGATC
>CAZXJE010000058.1:2637-15206 GCA_964640835.1 uncultured Eubacteriales bacterium | reverse complement strand
CGAGCGAAGTTTCCTCGCTGGGGAAACTGAGCGTGTTTTTGAAATCACCAATTGGGTCACCCGGATGTCATCATCACAGTTTTGGGGAAACTTCTGATAAATTTTCCTTAAATCTGAAGATGAGCGGCGTATTTAAAAAAGAGATGCACTCAGTGAGGGAGGGCCCTATCACCGGGAGTCAATTAACGAAAGCGGATGTTTTTGTTTTCCAGTGAAACACCCATGGCTTTATCCAATGCAGCCTGGGAAAGGACGTACTCTGCAATGGCACGTAATTCATTGCTGCGGGCCGTCGCCAAATCCCGCTGGTGTTGGAGGACGATGTAGTTCGTGGTCAATCCGACTATCAGCTTTTTATCCTCTGCCTCCAATTTTTTTTCAGCCAACTCTCTTGCAAGACGGTAGGCAGCAATCCGCTTGAAGTTTGTCTCTACGAGACGCACGGCATTCCTGATCTCGAGAAACACCTGTTGTTCCGTATTTTTTAAGGTCAACTGAGCTTTCTCAAGATTAACCCGTGCCTGGGCGTGTTCCGCCCGTGAAAACAATGAACTTGTCGGGACAGTAAGCGTCAATCCCACGTACCAATTGTTATACTTGAATCCGAAGACATCTTTGAGAGCATCTGTAGAATTTCCTGGTGCGATATCGATAACATTCTCTGAAAGGGGATTATTATCTTCGTAGAAAATCCGGCTTCCTGAAACGCCGGGACTCCAGTAGGATGCATTCAATGACAGATCAGGCAGCAGTTGGTTCTTGGTATAACTGACATCGATGTTCTTGTTCTTGAGGTCCAACTTCAATTCTCTTAAGTCCGGCCGGTTTTCCATTCCGATACGCAGGGCTTCATCGACAGTGATCTTATACTCTCCGTAAGTGGGCCTATCCGTAGTGATGATCTTGCCACTGATACCGTTTTGTTCCTCTTCAAGGTTTATGAGCGTTTTTAGCTGGTCTCCGTAGTTCTGGACCTGGACTTCAGCTTGGAGGATATCTGCCTCACGTGTGGCGACTTCTGCCTGAGCTGTGAGAACCTCAATTGGAGCCAGTGTACCCACTTCTACTTCTCTCTTATTCTTTGCCAGCAGGTCCTTAGCCAATTTTAAGGATTGCTGCATAACATCGAGATTGGCAACGGAATAAGCCAAAAATAAATAGGATTGTTCGACATTGTACACTGTATCCATTAAAACCGTCTGAAACCTGGCATCCGAGATCTCTACGTTGTTCTTGGCGACGATTATCTCCTTCTTGCTGTTATTAAAACCAAAATTCTTGAGCAGGGGTTGTGTAAAATTGAAGGATAGACGGCTTCCATAACGAGGATTGATCGTCTGGAATTTTGCAGTGGTATCGCTTTTGTAGGAGGAAAGAGATATGTCAAACCTGCCGCCGGTCGGGATCTCCTGAAGGAATTGTGCTTGATACTCTGAATATGCAGCAGCGACCGATTCTGTTGCCTCTAGCCATGAATAGGAGGGTGTGTCCGTGTTCTGATTCCCAAAACCGAATGAGAATTGAGGCATGAATTTCTCCTGGGCTCTAGAAACAGAAAGATTGGAAAGCTCTGGATTCAGGACTTCCACAGCCACATTCAGGTTGTTCCTCAAAGCAATTTCCAGGCATTCTGAAAGGGATAGAGGGATCTCCTTTTCCTGTCCCGTCATTCCAGTAGCCATCAATATTATGGTCAGAAGACCTATCATTGTATTTTTCATGATTCGCTCTCCTTTTTGGAGCAGATTCAGAGTGATGCACTCTGAGGCTTTGTTCTGAGAAGATTTAAACTGTATTATTTCTGGACCCACCCATCCAAAAGATTTATAGTTCTCTGACCATAGGAAGCGTTTAGCTCTGAATGAGTCACTTGAATGATTGTCGTACCGTTATTATTCAGTTCCTTGAACATATCCATGATATCGTTTCCTTCCGCACTATTCAGGTTCCCTGTGGGTTCATCAGCCAGAATGAGCTTTGGACTTGTGATGATGGCTCTAGCCACAGCAACTCTCTGCTGCTGACCTCCTGATAATTGATTGGGAAAGAGATCTTTTTTTGCAACGATCCCAAACTTATCAAGGGCATCACAGACCAATCCTTTTCTCTCAGATCCTTTGACTTTTTTATAGAGAAGCGGTGTTTCGAGATTTTCATAGACAGTGAGTTCATCGATCAAATGGTAAGCCTGGAATACAAAACCGATATAGTTCTTGTGGATATCCGAACGCTGTCTCTCGCTCAGCTTGTGGACCTCTCTTTCATAAAAAGAGAATTTTCCACTCGATGGCGTATCCAGCATCCCGATGATATGAAGCAGCGTGGATTTTCCCGCTCCAGAGGGCCCCATGATAGTTAAGAACTCCCCTTCTTCCACATCCAGATCGATATTCCGCAGGACATATGTTTTAACAAAACCCGTAGAATAGAATTTGGTGATATCTCTCAATTTAATCATACGTGTCTCCCTCTCTGACAACACAAGCTCATAAAGCACCAAAACATGCAGCCAAGAAGCGGCAGGGTCCTTTAGCCTGGCTCTTTGTGCCTTGTGCCCTACGAATACAACTAGATCTTAAATTCCTTCTGGATATTCTCAGAAACAACATGACCATCAAATAGATGAATGATGCGATGGCTGTATTCTCCGTAGGCAGGTGAGTGAGTGACCATGACGATCGTCGTACCCTGTTCATGCAACTCACTTAACATCTTCATCACTTCTTCGCCGTGAGCTGAATCAAGGTTGCCGGTGGGCTCGTCTGCCAGGATGAGTTTCGGATGAGCCACAACTGCACGGGCGACAGCGACACGTTGCTGCTGACCCCCCGAGAGTTGCTGGGGAAAATGATTCTTCCGGGCCATGATTTCCATCTGTTCGAGGGACTCTGAAACTCTCTTTTTCCTCTCGGCAGCAGAATAACCAAGATACAGAAGGGGAAGCTCAACATTCTCGTAAACGGTCAGCTCATCAATGAGGTTAAAGCTTTGGAAGACGAAACCGATGTTGTTTTTTCTCAGATTCGCCCTCTGCCTTTCGGAATACTTGGAGACTTCCTCACCGAAAAAGAGGTAATCGCCTGAGGAAGGCTGGTCGATCATGCCCAGCACATTCAACAACGTAGACTTTCCGCATCCAGAGGGTCCCATAATGGCCACGTATTCTCCTTCTTTCACATTCAGATTGATGTTGTTCAGAGCTGTCGTTTCAACTTCTTCTGTTGTGTAGACCTTGGTGAGATCATTGGTTTTTATCATTCTTTCCTCCTATCAGAAGCGGCCAGACTTAGATCTGGCTTTCAACTGATACACAATTTAATAGAATATTTATAAATCATAGATCAATGCCTTATTTTAGGACTAATCTTTCATGATTCCCAAAACTTTCATAGGACGATGTGATCACCTTCTCGCCCGGCTGAAGGCCTTCGAGGACTTCGTGGACGTATGCATTGGACATGCCCAATCTGATAGGTCTTTTTGTCGCGATTTTTTCGGACTTATCCAGTACATAGACCCAATTTCCCCCTGTGGTCTGGAAAAATCCACCCTTTGCCAAAAGAATGGCATCATCCGAGATATCTCCCATCTCTAGACGGATATGCAGCGACATGCCTCGTCTTATCCCTTGGGGCGCATTTTCAGGAAAAAGCATGTCTATCTCGAACCTTCCATCGACGACCTCGAGATAGACTCTATCGACAAAGAGGTTGAAGGTATTTCCGGCAAAATCAAAGGTGCCCCCTCTCTCCTTTTCCACACGGGCGATGTAATGTTCATCCACAGGAACCCTGACTCTGAAGTTATCCATGACATCGATCTGACCGATGCGTTGTCCCGGAGTCTTGGACTGACCGATCTCTGCACTGAGAGCAGTGAGATAACCCGATATTGGCGCCCTGATCGTTAAATTGTCTTGTTTCTGTTTCACGACTTCAAGATTATCCTGCATGCGCCGGAGTGAAGTTTCCAAGGCTTGGATCTGTGCCTGCCTGAATTCCAGTTCGTTAGTTTGGCTCTCGATGGTTAGGTCTCTCCGTTTCCCCAAATATTCATACTGATCTTTCGCTAGATCGAACTCATGCTGAGAGATCAGGTTGTCCTTCATCAGCTCCTGGTATCTTTCGTAGGTCCGTTTCTGCTGCTGGAGTTGATTGTCGATACTCGCCAGTTCCTGGCTGAGCTGGAGACGGTACTGTTCCATTTGAAGGCGAGTATTCCGCAGGTTATTGCTCTGTTGGAAGAGCTCGGCCTCTCGCCACATAATGTCCAGGAGAAGGTTCGTATTGCCTAGGCGCAGGATATTATCTCCTTTCTGCACCACTGAACCCGCTTCCATGAAGATTTCTTCGACTCTTCCCCCTTCCATAGCGTCGAGATGGTAAGTATCAATAGGCATAACTTCTCCGATGACGGGAATAAACTCCTGGAAAGCTCCTTTTGTGACTTCTGAGATCGTGATCCGTTCTTTTCTCACGTTTAATGACGATTTGCTGAACTGGAAAACAAACACATAAATCACAAATAACACAAATATTGCCACTGCTGAATAAGCAGCAATTCTTTTTGGAGGCCACTTTTTTTTCTTTATATTACGGTCCATTCCCATTTTTATTCTCCCGACTCGGATGAGTGCTTCTGCTTTACGATTAGAAAAATTATTATCTGCACTTCATTTCCTGTTCAAAACGATTCGTCGATTCATCTTTTTGCAATTATTATGCCACATTCATCTGACGGAGTATATAGAACAAAGGTTGTCGGGGATTGCAAAAAAAAGTGTACGCTGGTATAACAGAAGGTGTTCGATACCGGACACTTCCCTCTCAGGTAATGGAGAAAAATTTGATTTAGAAATGACATAAAATTTATTAAATATGTGTGATTCACATGCTAAATTAGCTTAGAGTGTTCCGAAAGCGGACACATGGCATGTATATTGCATCAAAAATCATGTAATGTTAGGCGGAAGCATCCCAGAAACCCTGATGAATGATCTTTCGCATGTTCCAATCCAGCCCTTCTCACGGTTTTAATGATGCTTGGCCACCTTAAATCAAGATGACATATTTTAAAGGATTAGACCAATGAAAAAAAAGACTGGAAAAGTCCTGATCATTGATGACGACCAAGACATTCTCCAAGCAGCTCGACTGTTCCTCAAACAACATGCCGATCTCGTGCACACAGAAAACACACCCAATTCCATCCCTGTGATGCTCAAAAACGAAACATATGATGTTATCTTTCTGGACATGAATTTTGCAAAGGGAGCCACGAGTGGTCACGAGGGTTTCTTTTGGCTGGATAAGATCCTGGAGATGGACCCCTCTGCTGTTGTCGTTCTGATCACAGCCTTTGGTGACGTGGGAATGGCTGTACGTGCAATCAAAGAGGGAGCTACAGATTTTGTCCTCAAGCCCTGGCAGAACGAACAATTCTTGGCCACATTTACAGCGGCCTTGAACCTTCGCCAATCGCGTCTCGAAGCAAATAGTCTGCGGACACGGCAAAAACAGTTAAGCGCTGACCTGGACCAACCCTTTCATGACTTTATAGGAAAAAGCAAAACGATACAGGATGTCTTCGCCAGCATCACCAAGGTCGCAAAAACGGATGCCAATGTCTTGATACTTGGAGAGAATGGAACTGGAAAAGAACTCGTCGCCCGTGCCCTTCACCGACAGTCCCCAAGGGCAGAAGAGGTCTTCATTTCCGTGGATATGGGAGCTCTGAGCGAAACGCTCTTTGAGAGCGAATTGTTCGGACATGTCAAAGGCGCCTTCACTGACGCCAAAGAAAACAGGGCCGGCCGGTTCGAAGTGGCCTCTGGAGGGACACTTTTTCTTGACGAGATCGGCAATCTTCCTCTGACGCTCCAGGCCAAACTTCTCGGTGTCATAGAAACACGAACCGTGACACGCCTTGGATCAAACAAATCCATTCCTATTGATGTCCGGCTCATCTGCGCCACTAATTTGCCCATTCATGAGATGGTCACCACAAACGAGTTCCGGCAGGACCTTCTCTACAGGATCAACACTGTTGAAATTCAAATACCGGCATTGCGCGAACGTTCGGAGGATATCTCTCTTCTGGTGGATCACTTTTTAAAGATCTATTCAAAAAAATACCATAAGTCCCAGAAGAGGATGAGTGCAGGAACAATAAAAAAACTGGAAAAATATCACTGGCCTGGCAATGTCCGAGAACTTCAACACGCTATCGAAAGGGCTGTTATCATGAGTGAAACAACGGTGCTTCAGCCCTCGGATTTTTTCTTTACTTCTCAGGAATCGAAAGACGAGGGGCTCGTATTCGATACCTACAATCTCGAAGAAGTGGAAAAAACGACTATTCGAAGAGTTCTGAGCCGACATGGCGGTAACATCAGCCAAGCCTCCAAAGAACTGGGTCTATCCCGGACATCTCTCTATCGCAGGTTAGAAAAATATGGTCTATAAACGTTTTCGAATAAATGTAACCACTCGGATTCTTTTACTGAGTCTGTTTTTAAGCCTGTTTTTCTTCCTGTTATTCCGGACTGAACTATTTGCAGCTCTGTTTATCACAGCGGTTCTGGTCATCTACCTGATCTACTCGTTGATCCGCTATGTCGAAACGACAAACAGGGATCTCTCTCGATTTTTTGAGACTGTAAAGTACGAAGATTTTTCCCAAACTTTCAAACATGACGGACGCGGAAAATCTTTCTCTGAGTTAAGGACGGCTTTTAACGACGTCTGCGATGCTTTCCGCAAAGCAAGGTCAGAGAAAGAGCAGCATTATCATTACCTCCAGACAGTCGTTCAACACATCGGCGTCGGACTCATCGCACTCCATAGGAATGGTGATGTCGAGCTTATCAACACAGCTGCCAAACGGCTTCTTAAAGTCCCAAGGCTCAAGAACGTAAAAAGCTTGGAAGAGTTCAGCAAACCCCTTGTTGAAAAACTGCTCCATCTCCGGTCGAAGGAAAAAGCCCTGGTCAAAGTCTATGACAATGGGGAGCTCCTTCACCTGTCCCTGTATGCTACAGAATTTAAGCTTGGAGGGCAGGACATATCCCTGGTTTCTATCCAGAATATCCAAAGCGAGCTGGAAAAAACAGAGATCGAAGCTTGGCAAAAACTCATCCGCGTCCTCACGCATGAGATCATGAATTCCATAACTCCGATATCCTCACTAGCCTCAACTATGACAGAGTTGATGGGGGAAGACTCATCTAGCTTCTATTCAGACTCTGAATCCGGTCAAGAGACTCTTGATGATATGCGCCAAGCGATCAAAACTATTGAAAAAAGAAGTCAAGGATTGCTCCACTTCGTTGATGCTTACAGAAACCTTACGCTCATTCCACAGCCAAATTTTCAAATTTTCCCGTTACAAGAGCTCTTTGAACGGGTGGAGAAGCTGATGCAGAAGAACATTGAAGAGAAAGGCATTGACTTCAAGGCAACGGTGGAGCCAAAAAGCCTGGAGATGACAGCAGACCCAGAACTCATCGAACAGGTGTTGATCAACCTTCTGTTGAATGCCCTCCAGGCACTCGATCAAAGACAGGATCCTCAGATTCGGCTGGATGTGCGCCTTGATGACAGGGGGAGGATCCTCATCCAGATCAAAGATAACGGTCCAGGAATTTCCAAGGAGAATCTGGATAAAATATTCATCCCCTTCTTCTCTACAAAAGATGGGGGTTCAGGAATCGGATTGAGCTTCTCCCGGCAGATCATGCGTCTGCATAAGGGAACAATAAACGCCCATTCCATACCGGATGATCAAACAATCTTTACTCTCAGGTTTTAGAATCCCGAGCTAATCGAGCTCCCATTCTTGCAGATATTCGGGGACACTCACTGGCCAACTGAATTTGGCTTTAATCCCTTCCGCTATGCTGAAAGCCGCCTTTTTTTCTCCATGAGTGATGAACAACCGCTTGGGGGGCGATTTGAAAAAACCGAGCCATTTCATCAGGGCATCTCTATCGGCATGAGCGGAAAAACCTTGGATCTGCCGAATTTTAGCCTTAACCGGATATGTGTTGCCATGGATTCGGACTTCGGGCATTCCATCTAAGATCAAACGCCCCAATGTCCCGTTTGCTTGATATCCCACAAAAAGTATAGTGGATTCCTTTCGCGATATATTCTGGACTAGATGGTGCTTGATCCTTCCTCCCGTACACATGCCCGATCCAGCCAAAATCACACAAGATCCTCGAATGGAGTTGATCGCCTTTGATTGTGCGACCGAATGTACTAACCTCATACCAGGGAAACTGAAGGGAGATTCCCCTCGTTCAAAAAGTGACCGTGCCTCCGCATCAAGGTACTTTTTATACCGCTCGAAAACATGTGTGATATCCACAGCCATCGGGCTATCCAGAAACATCATCAGGTAAGGAATTTGATCTTTTCGGGTTAGCCGACTCAGACAATACATCACCTCTTGTGCTCTTTCGATGGCAAAGGTGGGGATGATAATGTTACCCCCCGAGTTTATGGTATCGAGGATAACCTCTCTCAGATGATTCGATGCACTGCCATAATCCTCATGATTCCGGTCTCCGTATGTGGACTCCATGACCACATAATCGGCCAGCTCAAACACGGAGGGATCACGAACAAGAGGCTTGTCCCATTGTCCGATATCTCCTGAAAAGATAAACCGTCTACGGCTCTTATTCTCTTCGACGATCAGTTCGACCATGGCAGCACCGAGAATATGCCCCGCATCATGGAGACGCAGCATCATTTGATCGTTGAGTGGATAGAGGGCATCATAGGGGACATTTTTAACCAATGGGAAGGTTTTTTCCGCATCCTCTACAGTATACAGGGGGATCTCAGGATAATGGCCTTTTCTCTTCTCTTTTTTATGGCGTTTCTTCTTGTAGGCCGCATCTTCTTCTTGGATCTTTGCAGAATCCATGAGTACGATCTCGAGCATTTCATGCGATGCCGATGTGGTCAAAATCCGTCCTGAAAACCCCTCCTTAACTAATTTGGGGACGAGACCGCAATGATCCAAATGGACATGCGTCAGAATAACATAGTCGATGTGCTCGGCGGGCACTGGAAACGGATCCCAGTTCCGGCTGCGATACTCTCTCTCCTGATACAATCCGCAATCTATGATTATACGAAGTCCTCCTGCTTCTAATAAATAGGAAGATCCTGTTACCTGTTGAGTCGCACCCAGAAATTTTATTTTCACGATTGATTCCTTATCATCGAACTATTTCACCCCTGAGAAGAAAGTCTGAGCGATGAGGCCCGCTATAGGGGGGAAAAAAAAGGTGCATACGAAACGGACGGATGTGAACTTCCATCCCATGATCCCCACCTCCATAGGCACTCGCGCGATCGCCCAAAGAGACCAAGCTGTCACATAGGCAACCATAGTTCCCAGTCCTGCCCCGGTTTTAAGGAGCCCCGCAGCTAAGGGCAAACTCACATAGGGTCCTCCAGGAGTAATCCCGCCGGCGATCGTCCCTATGAGTATTCCTCTGAGGCCTGACTCATCCCCGATCCATCGGTTTATCTGAGCTTGCGGCAGTAACACTTGAACCATTCCAGCTAATATGAAAGCAAAAAACAGGAGTGGCAGAATTTCTATGGTCATCTTTAATGATAGCTTCAGTCCTGTGATGTGTTGCCCTTCCCCTTTTGAATATGCATAGAAAAGAGCCGCTATTGCAAGAGCGGCCATAATCGCTGTCGGTATCAACATATTCGATCTCCCTTTTTTTTCCATTCTTTTATCTCTCGTGTGTGACCACACCAAGTTTATTCTTTTCTTTCATACACGCTTTTACCATCAATAAAAACACTCTTCACGACTGTGCGGTAATGGAACGGATCGCCGGAGAAGACGACCAAATCTGCATCTTTACCTGTCTCTATGCTGCCGATTCGGTCTGCAACACCGAGCACTTCTGCCGCATTCAGAGTGATAGCCCGCAGAGCCAGGTTCCGGTCGAGTCCCCCTTTGATGGCGAACGCAGCAAGGAGAGGGAGCTCACGAATCGTGCCTACTCCAAAAGCTTCTTCCCCTTTAATGATGACTTTCACTCCGGACGACGCTAGAATTGCAGCATTCTGTATTGTGACTTCTTGTGTCTCCATCCGCCGTGGTCCAACACCAAAGGGGCTCACGATCACTGGGATTTTCCGTTTGGCAATCTCCTCTGCAACCTTATGTCCCTCCGTGCACCCCACCAAAACTCCTTTTAGGCCGAATTCATCAATAATCCGGAGTGCCGTCAAGATATCATCCACTCTGTAGCACTCGAAAAAAGCCGTCAATTCTCCCTTTCTCACTTTGGCAAGTGGTTCAAGTCTAAGGTCTTTTTTAGGGGCCTTGGCGTCTTTGTCATCCTCTTTATTTTTTGCATAATTGTCCCATTGGTGGATGTAATCTTCAGCACCCAGAAGCGCATTTCTGATCACATAGGCACTTCCCATACGTGTGGATGGAAGTCTTCCTTTGCTCCCGTATGTGGTCTTCGGACCCTCACCAAGGGAAAACTTTAGTCCTGCAGGGTCGCGAAGAACCATATCTGAGACAGTTTTTCCCCGGAATTTAACCACAGCTGTTTGGCCGCCGATCACATTCTGTCTGCCTGGAGTGAGCATGCCAGAGGTGATCCCAGCCATTCGCGTATATTTAAAATTCTTGTTGAAGGGATTGACTCCATCAATGATTTTGAGTTGAGCTGTATTCGGGTCAGAGACTTCATCGGAATTAGAGCCTTCATATCTGGACCTGGCACCCAATGTCGAGTGAGATTCAATCATGCCAGGTAGGATCCAACTGTCTTTTGCGTTAACAACTTTGGCCTTATCTGGAACTTGGAATTCCTTCCCCACTTTTGCGATCTTACCATTACGGATCAGGATCATCCCCTCATCGATTTCTCCATGGCTTATAGTCAGAATCCGTCCTCCCCTGAGTACCAGAATGTCACTGTTTTGTCCCGAAGCGACAAAAACAGTCAAACTCAGTGTTATCAAGATGAATGCTATTACAGGAAAAATTTTCTTCATTATTCTCATCTCAAATCTCTCCGCGTATCCTTATTTATTTTCTGAGTCATACACGATATGACCGTTGATAAAAACCTTCCTTACACTCGACTGAATATCAAAAGGATCTCCATCAAACAGCACAAGGTCCGCATCTTTCCCCGGTTCTAAACTCCCGATCCGGTCCTCCATCCCGATGAGTTTTGCGGGATTGATTGTGATCGCCTTTAGTGCCTCCAATGGATCCATCCCATATTTCACTGCAATGCAGGCCTGAAAACGTAGGAATTCTTGCTGGACGACATCAGCGTCCGTCATGATGTTGACCTCGACTCCATTTTTTACAAGAAAATCCGCAATGTTGATCAGGTTCCCCTTATCATCGAATGTTATCATCATCGGGCCTACGACAACTACTATGTCTCTTTTAGCCAATTCATCAGCGACTTTAAATGATTCTTCTGCATGGGCTAGTGAGAGCTTAAAAAAATTAAACTCATCAGCCAGACGAACGGCTGTCATGATGTCGTCGACAGCGGTGGCATGAATGTGGACAGGAATCTCTCCGTTCAACACCTTGAGCATGGCCTCGTTCTTGAGGTCTCTTTTGGGAGGCGGCGTGTCCGGTTTTTTTTTCTTAGTTTTTTCGTACAACAACAAGGTATCCCTATAATCAGCCGCATCCATCATGGCTTTGCGCACAACATAGGCTGTCCCCATTTTTGTCACGGGCAATTGTCCTTTTGACGCATAATATCCCTTTCTCCCCATCGCCATCTTCATATCCGCTGGAAAAACAAGGATCATCTCGTCTACAGTTTTCCCAAAAAGCTTAAGAGCGGCTGACTGCCCACCGATGACATTTCCGCTTCCAGGTCTAGCTATGATGGTCGTGACTCCTTGGGCCACAGCATCCTTGAATGATCCCTTATGCGGTTCCATGCCCTCTGGGTGGATACTGTCAATGATCCGGAGATGGGGTGTACAAGGATCACTCATTTCGTTATCTTCTGTGATCCCTCCACTGGGCCCAAGACCCAGATGTGAATGGGAATCGATGAGACCTGGTGTCACCCACATGCCTTGGGCATCTATAACTCGAACATCATCCATCGGGATATCTATTTGCTGCCCCACCCGTTTTATCTTACCATCTTGGATGAAAATCATTCCTCTCTCCAGGGATCCGTTAGTGACCGTCAATATCCGCGCATTCTTAATGACATAAACGTCACTATCTGCATACAAACTTGCCATAAATACGAAACAAAAACAGAGACACAGTACTTTTTTCATGTTTCATCCTCACAATGAATCAAAACAGGTTTGCCAGTTGAACTAATATTTTTAAAGGCATTTTTTAGGTTTTTAACATCAAATTTCATTGAATTCGTAGTACTTCCAAGATAAATTTTAAAACCATTGCATTTTTTTGCCAAGCTCCCAACTAGCCCTATATTGTTGTTAGTAAGACCAGCGTAAATGCCAAAATCAGCATATGATTTCTTATCTGCTAGTTGGATTTTATCAGATAAAGAT
>CAZXJE010000058.1:0-2627 GCA_964640835.1 uncultured Eubacteriales bacterium | reverse complement strand
CTGAATATGTGACGAGATAGACTTAATCACTATTCGGGAAAAATAAATTTCATACAGATTGTTTTTAGATCAAGAATCTTGGATTTCCTCTTTTTCTTTCTCTTTATCTTCTTCCCAGAACGCCAGGCAACTGGTGTCGCAAAAGTAATGGACATAATCCGCACCTTCTGCATGCAGGGCGGCTGCCTTGGGGATCATTTTTTTACACACATGACAGGCAATTTTTTCGTTGTCTTCACTCATCTTTTTGTCCTCTCTCTAGGATAACATTTTCTTATACCATCTGAACGGAATATATTCAAGATTGTCCTTGATTACCAAAGAAATCAGGACTCGAGGGGCTTGAAAATGTATTTGTCTTTGATTTTGCTGACTCTTCCAAAAAAGTGAACAGGGTCATGATCGAAAGCGATGATCCAATTTTCCTTCACCGCTTTCTCGAAATATGAGGCCTTTGTCTCGAGAGTTGTCACGGGGAAAAGATCATAGCTGGCAATATAATCCAGTCCAAGATGTGCAGATGTGGGGACCATATCTCCAAAAAAAACGAGTGTTTCTGCTCCAGACCGGACCCTCACACCTTGATGGAAAGATGTATGCCCAGGCATAAGTTCAACAAAAACACCACTCGTGATCTCTGTATCTCCATCCACAAGCTGCAGCTGTCCATGCTCCTTAAGAGGCAAAAAATTATCACTAAAGTAGCTGACTTTATCCCTGAAGTGGGGATTGAGGGCATATTCCCACTCTTCCTTTTGTATGACATATTCTGCATTCGGAAATGTCGGCACGATATCATCCTGCGCGTTCTTGTAAGTGTTCCCCCCACAATGGTCAAAATGAAGGTGTGTGTTTATCACAAAAGTGATCTCATCGGGGGAAATGCCAATTTCCTTGAGCGATCCCACCAAATCAGGCTTTCTTTCGATGGCATAATACTCATAGAACTTGGGGGGGGTCAAGGATCCGACGCCCGTATCGACGAGAATCAACTGTTTGTCAGTTTTTATGAGGATGGAGTTGAGTCCCATTTGAATTCTATTCGATTCATCGGCAGGAAACAACTTCGCCCAAAGGGGTTTGGGCACGACTCCGAACATGGCCCCTCCATCCAGATAGAAGAAACCATCTCTGATTCCGTAGATATCGAATTGCCCAAGAATGATCTTGTGGCGAGTCATCGGATGAGTTTATCAAGATCGTAAATCAAACTCTCTCGTGAATACTCAGCGATCTCGACTTCGTCTGTATCCATGCGGATGGCATCCTCTGGACAAGCCTCTACACAGAATCCGCAGAAACAGCATCGAGTGAGATCGATGATGAATGTGGAAGGATATTTCTGGATTTCGGGATCGGGGTCCTCTGCCGCCTCGATGTAAATACATTCCGAAGGACAGACCGTTGCACACAACATACAGACAACACATCGAGGCTTGCCGTCTTCCCTCTTCATCAATCGATGGAGGCTGCGATGCCTGCGGGCGATCTCTACTCTTTCTTCCGGATACTGTGTAGTAACCGCCCCTTTTCTCTTGGTTTTGATTCCGACGAGTTTGAGGATATGGAAATACATGTTCACGACAAAATGCCGTGTTGTGATAATAGTGCCTTTAATAAGTTCGATGAAATAACCTAATGCTTTTGTCATTGTATTATAGGCTCATAATAATGGCAGTTGCCACAATGTTAAATAGGCTTAAAGGGATGAGTAGTTTCCAGCCCAAGTCCATTAATTGATCGTATCGAAAACGCGGATAGGTCCAACGAACGAGAATTTGAAACCAGCAGAAAAAGAAGACTTTGAGATTAAAGGTTAATACCTGGAGTGCCACTACGATCCCATGAGGCAGAAGCCACTGTCCTCCCCATGGGAAATGGAATCCATCCGCAGCCAACCAAGGGACCTGCCATCCACCAAAAAAGAGTGTCGTGAGTAGGCAGGCCACGATCAAGACCTTCATGAAATCTGTAAACATGTACAGTCCCCATTTGAGGCCACTGTACTCCGTAAAAAAGCCGATGATTTCAGATTCGCCCTCAGGCAGGTCGAAGGGAACTCTCTCCGACTCTGCGACAGCAGCGAACAGGAAGATAATAAAGCCCAAAGGTTGGTAGATGATCCCCCATTTTGGCAGCCATCCAAAGAGCAACTCTCCCTGGTATTGAACGAGATTGGATAGCGAAAGCGAGGGGAAAACCATGATCAGGCCGATCAACGAGAGCCCGAGGGCAATCTCATATGATACAAGTTGTGCAGCACCCCTTAAGCCGCCCAAAAGTGTCCAGCGGCTGTTAGAGGCCCAACCGCTCAGGATCACACCGTAAATGCTCATGGATAGCATAGCTATAAGAAAAAGAAGGCCAACATCGATATCCAGAACTTGAAGTTTGATCTCTCTCCCTCCCAGACGGAGGACATCCCCAAAGGGGACAACGGCGATTGTCACCAGTACAAAAAAGAAGGACAGGAATGGAGCGAGGTTATGGATGAATCTTCTGGAAAAGACGGGAGTGAAATCTTCTTTAAAAAACATCTTTACGGCATCTGCAAAAGGCTGAAATAGGCCGATAATCCTAAATTTCCAGATGTTCGCCCTATTCGCTCCTATTCTATCCTGCATGAC
>CAZXJE010000057.1:1588-15236 GCA_964640835.1 uncultured Eubacteriales bacterium | reverse complement strand
AAAGAAGGCTAAAGAATGGGATGAAGGACAAGGAAAAAAATATAGGTTTCCAAAAGAATTATCTAGTAAAATGTATAGTCAAAAAAAACCTGTTGACTTTTTATTATCAATAAATTAAATATTATAGGGCAAAGGAGATTCGGATGATCAAGAATGATATTGCCCTCGCAATCGAAGACAAATCTGAATTCAATAGGGCTAAATCATTACTCATCGTTGAAACAATATTAGCCTCTCTTAAAGATGCCCTTATCAACGATGAAAAAATCGAGATCAGAGGGTTTGCCAGCTTAAAAGTTGTGGATAAAAAGACCGGATATGGACGGGATATCCGAAGAAAAAAGCAGATCAAGATAAAAAAGGGGAAACGGATCAAATTTAGACCCGGTCAAGATCTCAAACACCTCACTTAACTTGTGTAATCCTGGGACTCCACCACTCCATTCCCAAGTATCTCTCGTCACTTTTTTTCAGAATATTATGGCCCTTTTCTTTTGGAGGGAAGCTCATGACTAAATACAAGATAAAACCCCTGTCTCCAGATAAAGTCAAAACCTATTCCCTCAAGTCGAGGAAGAGCAAAGTCGGTACCCAAACTTTTGCCAAAGTCCTTGCCGGGAATGAAACGATCTCAACCTTCGTTGATAGCCTGCCCGATATTTTAGCCGGAAAAGATTTTAAAACCTTAATTAAGAAGGTAAAAAAGGCCAAAGAAGGGAATAAACCCATTATCTTTGCCATGGGCGCACATGTGATCAAGGTAGGGTTGAACCCGCTTATCATCGATCTGATGAAATTGGGGTGGATAAACGCTCTGGCTCTCAATGGGGCTGGAATCATTCATGACTTTGAGATTGCATTCGCAGGACAAACCTCCGAGGATGTGGCCGTTCAGATCAAAGACGGGAGTTTTGGAATGGCCAGGGAGACAGGAGAGTACTTGAATAGGGCGATTGCCAAGGGATCGAAGAAAAATTTAGGATTGGGTGAAGCCGTCGGAGAGATGATCTCTTCCTCCGATTTTCCTCATAAAGACCTCAGTTTGTTGTCTTGTGCCTATGACTTCAATATTCCTGTGACCGTTCATGTCGCTCTAGGGACGGATATCATCCATTTTCATCCAGAAGTCAATGGGGCCGATGTGGGCAAAATCTCCCTTAAAGATTTTTTTCTGTTTTGTTCGCTTGTTGAGAGGCTGGACGGGGGAGGGGTGTATGTGAATGTTGGGTCCGCAGTCGTTTTACCCGAAGTCTTCCTCAAGGCAGTGTCTTTTGTCCGGAACAGGGGCAGTGTTCTCAATAATTTTTCCACGGCTGTTTTTGATTTTAATCTCCATTACCGCCCCCAGGAAAATGTTGTCAGAAGACCTTTGATGAACAAAAAGGACGGATTTTACTTTATCGGACACCATGAGATTATGATCCCGCTCCTTGCTGCTTCTCTGAAATCAGTGACGTGAAACGTGCAAAAGCTGAAAATCCATCATAAGATTTCGGAAGACGATCTCTGTCTGCTCTATCGTGTTTTGGATTCTTCCAGAAGTGTCGATGCGGTAATCGGCGAACTGGGCCTTCTTCTCGGGATCCATCTGACTTTGAATTTTTTTTAGTGCGGCCTTGCGGCTGATCTGATCACGCTCCATCAAACGCGTAATTTGTGTGTCTTTTTTGCAAAGCGCAATGATGATACTGTCAAAAAAATCGGCAAAACCCGCCTCGATCGTCAGAGCTGCTTCGGATACAAAAATCTTATAAGAGCCCTCTTTCCTGAGTTCGCAGATGATTTCCTTTTTCTTTTCGAAAACGAGGGGATGGATGATGCCGTTGAGGAATTCCCTCTCTTTGTTATCGGAAAATACGATCTCCCCCAATTTCGAACGGTTAATAGTCTTGTCGGGATTGAGGATTTTTTGCCCGAAATGGGCGACAACTGATTTCCATGCAGGTTTCTCGGGTTCTGTGAGCTCTCTAGCGACGAGATCCGCATGGTGGATGTAACACCCGAGCTCTTCAAGGACTTTTGCTATTACACTCTTACCTGAAGCAATCCCTCCAGTTAGAGCAACAGTTAACATAACGAAATTGTGTCTTGAGTAGGATGCCGGGTTACCGTTTTGACTGACCTATTTCTTATCGCCTTCAAACTGGAAGTCTTCATCAAAACTGAGGGCGATACCCTGTTTTTTCCCTTCCTTATCGAGCTTTTGGAGACGGACTGTGAGACCCCCGAGACAGAGTTTGGTTTTTTTCCCTCCTGTGACTTTGCTGGGAATTTCAACCACAAGGTTAAGCTTGGATCCAACGGTGACACCAGATTCCAGCGAAAAGTAAGCCCCCCCTGAGCTGATGTTCTCGAGGATGGTCTCTTCTTTAAAGTTTGATCCTTCCGGGAGAGTCCCCTCTACGATGGCAGACAGAGGAAGTTCAAAACGCCATTCTTGGCGGCGGTCGGAGTGTCGGTCTATCCGAGGCAGGATTGTTTTTGATTTTTTCTCATCACTAGATTTTTGTGATTCTTTTTTCATTTTTCCTCTACTCCCAAATTTACTAAAAGAGCGCAGAATTAATCGCGTAAAGTGCTAATTGAAGACGACTGTGTGTATCAAGCTTCGCATAAATACTTTTAATGTGGGATCTTACGGTGTTCTTGCTGATGAACATTGCTGATGCGATCTCATCATTGCTTTTGCCCTGGCCGATGAGCCTAAGAACTTGAAATTCTGTGGGGGTGAGCTGGTCGAGCGTTTTTTCTTTGAGATCACGTCCAACAACAGAGATGATACGGTCCATTATGCTGCTCATCTTATCTCTGGGCAGCCATATTTCCTCTTTATGGATGATCCGTATGGCCTCGGGAAGTTGGTTGGATGGATCGTTCAGGTCGAAGTACCCACGCACGCCCACATTCATGAGGCTCACAACTTCTTCATGGGATGGAATGTTTCCCAAGAGCATAAGCTGTGATTTCATTTCGTCTTCTGAAATGTCCCTAATGGCTTTGCATATCTCTCGAATATTGGGTAATGGCTCAGAGTTTGCAAATAAGACGATGTTCGGGCGGAGCGTTTTTATGGATTCTAAAAACGAATCGATCGTGCTTTTCTCGATATTCATGACTTCCAGTTCTTTATCCGCGTCGATGGCTTTTAATATTCCCGAGAGGATAAGATCGGAAGTACAATAGATCAGAACAGTTATTTTTTTAGAATCGGATGCTTGAGATTTTTTATTATTCATTGCTATCTCTTCTTTCTCCCCCTTGAGACGTATTCATTCACCTTCCATTTTTGAGGATATGTTATAAGAACAAAAATTTTATGTCAAGAGACTTCATTATTACGTGATCATGCCCAAAACCGTGATGTATGACGTTCCGAGTGTTCCAATTAGTGATTTTGAAAACGAATAACGAGACATTAGTAGGATTCTCTCCATTTTAGATGTAGGGACCGTTTCCCAAACGGTCCGTTCGGGGAACGGACCCTACAAAAAAAGGAACCATGTCCGCCTAGAGCCCTTCTCACGGTTTTCTCCACCACATAATTGGAACACTCAATAACGTAAAGTGATTCCTGATATCATGGTTTTGGCGATGCTCACTTTTATTTCTAATGATAGGGGTAAAGACATAAAAATTTTGAATAGGGAGGCGATGAAGGAGACCGGATCAACGATCCTAAGAGGTTTTTTGGATCTTATATGATCGGTCTAACCGGATGATGACGAGCTGTTTTTTTCGGTCGTTTATCTCTGATTGAATAAAGATGATCTCGCCGGATATCATGAGGTTAAGATGAGATTCGAGTATCAATGTTTTTGGAATCTCAAGGCACATGTTGATTCTTGTGCCGATAGTCACTTTCGCTTTGAGCCAAAAGGAAGCTTCTTGAGAGCTTATGGATGATATCTTGGTATGCTCTTCGAATTCTTCTCCTTTGGCGTTAACAGCTGAAACGAGTGCTGGTACCGAGAGCTCAAAGTAACGCTCTTGCCTTTGAGTGGTTGTTTTTTTAGGATCAGAAGCCTTGTCGAGAGTTCTTGTCAATTCCATTTCGCGCCCATTGTGTCAGATATCCTAAACACAATCAATCGCTTCTAAGGATGATTTCTAGGGTGATTTTTTCTTTCCCTTTCTCATCGGGAGAGGTTAAATCTACGGCTAATCTGAATTTTTCACAAAAATTGTCAAACACTTCTGAAAAGCTTGATGAGGGGGGAGGATTGGTGTGAGTGAATTTTATTTTTGCGAGTCGATAATATATTTGCTCGAAAACTTGAGTGATACACGTTGTTTTGAATTTTTGCCTTTTAAGGATTCTACAAAGATGACTTTCCCTTTGATGATGAGCTTGAGATCTTTCTTATCTGCCAACTTAGGTGGAAGGTCGATAATGAGTTTTAGCTCGCTTCCCAAAGCCACAGGATTTGTCAACCAAAAGGATGAGCCATGATGGCTTATATAAGATAAAACCGTCTTCTCTCTGAAGGTTTTACCCGATTCTTCTTCGCCTTCGACCAGAGTTGGAAGGGACAGATTGAATCCCTGTTCTTTTAAGGCGGTGTTTACATTGAAATTATCTGATGATTCATAGGACATAAGCGCTTCCTTTTCCAATTTTTATGCCAAAGTTAGAATGCCACAGCTTCTTAAACAGGGTCAATCACCCTTTTGGATGAAATTAGGGGTGAATTTCCTTTGTTCATTTTATCACCTCGTTTCACCCCTGGAAATGAGAAGATATGCTCCACATCATCCTCGCTGGAAATGGATCGGTTCCTTTCGTTTCGAGAGCCAAATTTTTTTGTGGTCTTGAAGTGGACTCATCAAATGATTGGAAGTCCTCACGTAATTCCCCATGTGATTGACTTCAAAGGATTTAGAAAGGAGATAAAGGAAATGCCACTATATATAGACTAAGGTGTGAGTGATGTATACAATATATTGCACTCGAAACTCTTTCAATAACTCTGATCCCTTCGGTCCAAAAAACGAGATATTTCCATATCACCCCCCTCAGATTGAAAACTGAGCTGCGGGCTTTTGTTGATTAAATCGAGCTCGGCCTAAACGGAATGAAGATCTAAATAACAACTGCGCTGGAGAGAACTCGAGAGTGCCGGTTTCTTGACAAAATAGGGGCCTGGGGCTAGAATGACCAAGAATTTTGGCCACGGGAGATCGAAGTGAAAAAAGAAGAACGATTCGTCAAGCAAATAACGCCGAAAAGTGTTGATTTTTCTAAATGGTATGGTGAGATTATTCGGAAAGCTGAGCTTGCAGATTATGCCTCCATGAAAGGGATGATGATCATCCGGCCCTACGGATATGCCATTTGGGAAAACCTGAAGGCTCAATTGGACAAGAGGATTAAGGATTCGGGCCACTCTAACGCATATTTTCCACTATTTATACCGGAGTCTTTTCTCGCAAAAGAAACGGAACATCTTGAGGGATTCTCTCCTGAGGTGGCTTGGGTGACTCATGGTGGTCAAGAAGAATTGGAAGAGCGGCTGGCTGTACGTCCCACTTCTGAAGCTATTATCGGAAGCATGTATTCCAAATGGATCAAATCCTGGCGTGACCTGCCCGTGTTGATCAATCAATGGGCGAATATCGTTCGCTGGGAAAAGGTCACACGGCCCTTTTTGAGGACGACTGAGTTTTTATGGCAGGAGGGCCACACCGTGCATGAGACACAGGAAGAAGCTCAAGAAGAGACATTGATGATCCTTGCGATGTATAAAGAGTTCGTGGAGTCCGAACTGGCCATTCCCGTGATCTCCGGGATCAAATCAGATCGCGAAAAATTTGCTGGAGCACTGGCCACTTATGCCATTGAAGCGCTGATGTCAGATGGCAAAGCCCTTCAAATGGGAACCTCCCACAATTTGGGTCAGCATTTTTCAAAAGTTTTTAATATTCGGTATGAAGACAGAAACCAGAATATCCAGTATGCATGGCAGACATCTTGGGGTGTATCCACGCGGTTGGTCGGAGCTCTTATTATGTCTCATGGGGATGACTCCGGATTGAGATTACCCCCTAGGATTGCTCCGATCCAGGCTGTCATTGTCCCTATCTCCCTGGGAAACTGGAAGGAAGAAGTGCTACCGGTTGCCGTGAAGCTCAAGAGTGAATTGCATGAAATGGGAGTGCGCGTCGAGCTCGACCAAAGGGAAGAATTCACTCCGGGCTGGAAATTTTCCGATTGGGAGATGAGAGGAGTGCCCCTGAGAATAGAGATTGGTCCCAGAGATGTTAAAGAGAATCAAGCCATTTGTGTAAGACGTGATAACGGCCAAAAAGAGCCTGTGACGCTTGATTCTTTGAAGGCAAGACTGCCCGGGATCCTATCAGACATCCAGAAATCCTTGTATGAGAAGGCTTTGGAGTTTCAGACGGCCAACACTCACGATATCGAGAGCTACCAGGAGTTCAAATCCACGCTAGAGGAACAAAGAGGATTTCTCAGGACATTCTGGTGTGGTAAATCCTCATGCGAAGATAAGATCAAGGAAGAAACTATGGCCACAATACGAATTATTCTCCTCGAGGAAGCTAGATCAAAGGCTGAAGGAAAATGCGTTCTGTGCGGTGAAAAATCTAATAATTTGGCTTATTTTGCCCGTGCATATTAAAAATACATCTGAAGAACCTCAGATGAAAAACGTAAAAAAGACTTTCAAAGAAGATCGGGAGTCTATGGTGACCACACAGATCAAGTCCAGAGGAATAAAGGATGCCCACGTTCTCGAAGCCATGGAAAAAGTGCCCCGTCATGTGTTTGTGCCCGAAAATATGCGGAAGTTTGCATACCACGATGAACCTCTTCCTATCGGAAAAGACCAGACGATCTCTCAGCCTTACATCGTGGCGTACATGACCGAGATCCTTCAGTTATCCTGCGAAGAGAAGGTCTTAGAGGTGGGGACCGGCTCCGGTTATCAAGCTGCTGTCCTTGCAGAAATCACCAAGGAGGTGTTTACTGTAGAGATCATCGATGAGCTCTCGAAAAATGCACAGGATGTGCTACAGGCGGAAGGCTACACGAACATTCATTTCAGAGTCGGTGATGGTGCCTGCGGATGGGAACAGAATGCCCCCTATGATGCCATAATGGTGACTGCGGCTCCGCCTGAAGTTCCGAGGGCTTTGCAGGACCAGCTGAAAATAGGGGGAAGAATGATCGTCCCCGTTGGGGATGCATTCCAGGAACTGGTCCTTATTGTTAGAGAAAAAAACAGGTTCAAAAAGAAGAAACTGCTGCCGGTCCGGTTTGTGCCACTCGTAAAACCACATTAACTATTCATAAAAAATGTCGATACATTGTTTAACAACGCAATATCAAATATTTATATAAACTTAGTGAGGTTAGGGATGAAGAGTGTGTTCACAGTTCTTCTAATAGGTCTTGCCGTGTGTACAATGGCAAAAACTCCGAACGAGGATTATATCCAGGTTTTTTTTCCCAATGGAAAAATCATCACTGCTGAACTTGCCATTTCGGATGCAGAGAGAGCTCGAGGTTTGATGAGCAGAGAAAAAATCAATCCTGACCAGGGGATGCTCTTTATTTTTGAGAATGCTGATGTTCACTCGATGTGGATGAAGAATATGCTCATTCCCCTGGACTTTCTGTGGTTGGACAGGGAGCAGCGAATTGTACATATCGAAGAGAATATTCCCCCCTGTGAGAGAGATCCTTGTCCCTCCTATGCGTCCAAGATCCCGGCGATGTACGTACTAGAATTGAAAGCTGGGTGTATAAAGCAAAATGGGCTCAAGCTGTATGATAAGGTTAATTTTGTACTTAAGGATTATGAATAATTCAGGAAAAGCAGTTTCTCCAGCTCTTGAGCTGCGTTTTGTGAAGCCTTCCGTTCACCCAAAGATAGTCTAACATTCTGGAATTGTTCTTTCATGCGTGCTCTGATCTCTTCTGACTGGAGAATTTTATTGGTTTCATTCACGATGTTATCGGGTGTGAACCCTTTCTGGATCAATTCCGGGACAATTTTTGAGCCCGCGAGGATGTTGACGATACTGTAAGTTCGTGTGCGTACAAAAGGAATCCCCAAGTTGTAGGTTAAGGGAGAAATGCGATAGTAGGCGATAAAAGGGACTCCGAGGAGGGCGGCTTCTAGGTTAGCCGTTCCACAAGAGGATAAGATCAGATCACTGTATGCCATTCCCTCAAGACGATCCTCTGTGAGGATCTTTATGCGGTCGTTTTCAGCTGGGATAAAACTCCTCAGGTCTTCGACGTCTAAATTCTCAGCCAGTGGAAGGACAAACTGGATTCCTCCTTCCTCTTCAATCATTTGAACTGCCGGGATGAGGATTGGCATATGGTAATTGATCTCCGACTTTCTGCTTCCTGGGAGCAGACAGATCGTTTTTTTATCGGGAGAGAGATTATACTTCTGGAGAAATTCCTCCCTGGCTAGAGATAGATTCATTCTCTCGAGAAGTGGATGCCCGATATATTCTGCTGGAATTTCATTTTGTTGATAGATTTTTGCCTCAAAGGGAAAGATCAACAGCATTTTATCCACATACTTTTTTATCGTTTTGAGCCTGCCTTTTCTCCATGCCCAGACTGTGGGGCTTATGTAATAGAGCACCGGGATCCCGAGTTTTTTGATCGATCTTGCAAGGCGGAGGTTAAAATCTGGAGAATCGATCAAAACAGCGGCCGCAGGCTTCCTCCTCTCCACTTCCCGCTTGATACTGCTGAGAATTCCCTTCAAGCGTGGAAGGTGTGAGAGGATTTCGAATACACCCACATGTGAGAGATCTTGAATGGAATAGAGAAGGTCGACCCCCTCATCTTCCATTTCAAGTCCCCCGATCCCAAAAAATTCCGTTGAAAGATATTTTTTTTTATACTCTCTGATTAGACTGGCTCCGCATTTCTCTCCAGAGTTTTCACCGGCAACTATGAAAATGGAGTGTGTCAATCCTTTTCTTCTTCCTCGCCGTAATAGACGATTTCAGGCATATTGCTGGAGTCCATCCCGTGAAAAAAGAGCCATTTATCGTATGAATCGCTGTCCATATAGATTTTGAAGGAGCTTTTATCTGATGAGCTCACGACTCCGATGATCTGGGGATTGTCTACGGAGTTGAGAGCGCTAAATGGAACGATATAGATTTTTTGAATGGCAGCAGCACTTCCTCTTGCAGCTTGTGCGGTTCTTGTTGACCCTTCCCCGGGTGTCATTCCTCTTTGTCTTTGAGAGGTGCGCTCGAATGGACTCTGGGGGGAGCGGCGAGCCTGTCGCGGCTGCGTCGTAGCCCCCCGTTGGTAGGGGAGAATGATATTCCACTCGCCATGTGATGTCATCGGATCTCTGTACAGCCGGCGGAGGCATTTTTCTTCGACAAGCTCCTCTAATGTACTGGGAAAAGTTCCTGGCTTTTTGAGCTGGTAGAGCCGGATTGCCTCCACATATTGATTTCCCCTGAAGATCAACTCTTCTTCTTTTTCCCGTTGGCTCTGTGTCTGCATAACAGGAACTGCCACAATAAGCCCGATACTTAAGATCGAAACAGCAAACAATAGGATAAGCAGAGTGTAACCCTTTTGTTTCTTGCTCATGTTCCACTTACCTCTGTGATCGAATGGATCGGTACTCACCAAGTGGAGTAAAGTGTTCCATCCAGGGAGGTTGCATTCGAGCCTGACTTCACATCGGATATTCCAGGCTGTACACCTGCGACGAGATCTTCTTCGGTAAGGACTTCCATGATTTCGAACCATGAATCTACAGTCTTGGTGATGGGATCAACCGGAATTTTATAGAGATAGTCTTCATCGACAAGAGTCTGTAGGGAAGCAGGGTATTTGCCTTTATCTAAATAGTATTGACCGATGAGTTTCCTCATCTGAAAGAGGTCCTCTTTAAGCACAGCCTCTCGAGCTCTTTTTGTGGCATTTGTGTATTGGGGAAGTCCCAATCCCAAAAGAATGCCGATTAAAGCAAAAACAAGCATCATTTCGATAAGAGTGAATCCTTTTTGTCTTTGATTTTTCATTGTATCTCTTAAAAATTTCACCTGAATTATTCGTAAAAAACGTCGATGCTTTGTTAACATCTTATAATCTTAATTAAGCCACGATACGATGTTACCACTCCTTATAATTGGTCCCATCCAGTGCCGTCCCCGGGCTTTTTGTGAAGACGTCGTAAATATTCTCTCCTCCCCAGATATCTGAGTCAGGATCATCCTGGTAGGATCTGAGTCCCCAATCATAGGAGTTTGTCATCGGGTCTTTGGGAATATGCCTCATGAATTTTATGACCTTAGTGACCTCTTGGTCGTCGACTTTCACTTTGGCTTCGATTCCCTCGACAAGAGTCTCCAGGTCGGGAGGGTATCCTTCTGTGTCTTCGTCGAATTCGAATGCTTTTTCATCCGCAAGTTTTTTGTAAGAATCGATAGCCACTCTCATCATCCTCAGATTTCTTTTAAGTGTGATCTCTTTTTCCCTTTTTACTGCCGTTTTGGCCAGCGGCAAGATAGCGAGGGCCAGGATGGACACTATGGTAAGAGTGACCAACATTTCAACTAGAGTAAATCCCTTTTTTCTAATGGCTGACAGAAGCATTTTTGCTTATAACTATAAAATCACTAACGATTTTTATTATAACGATTGTAAGAAGAATGTTTCTTATAGGGTTTGTCCGATCGATAAGGTTTTTCAGAATTGTCGTGACGGCTTGAACTCGGATCGAGAGCTTTTTTGCTCAGACGAATTTTGTTGTTTTCGTCGATGTTGATGACTTTAACCTGCAGTGTTTGCCCTAGTTTCAGAACGTCTCTGATGTTGTTGGTCCTTTGATGGGAGATCTCTGAAATGTGGAGGAGACCGTCGATGTTCGGGAGAATCTCTATAAATGCGCCGTAATCTTCGATGCGAACAACTTTTCCTGTGTAAGTCTTTCCGGATTCGGCTTCGACCGTTAGGTCTTGGATCATCTTTTTGGCTTTTTCGGCAGCTTCCATGTCAGTGGATGCGATGGTGACTTTTCCAGTGTCATCGATCTCGATCTTTGCCTTTGTCTCAGCAATGATTTTTTTAATGATCTTACCCCCAGGGCCGATCACATCTCCGACTCTCTCCGGTTTTACGAAGAGATTGATGATGCGTGGCGCATAGGGAGAAATATCGGGTCTTGGAGACGGCAAAGCCTCCTTCATTTTTTCGAGGACTTTTAATCGCGCCTCACGCGCTTTGACAAGGCCTTCTCTGAGGATATCTGAAGAGATGGAGGGGATCTTTAAATCCATCTGGATAGCGGTGATTCCTTTCTGCGATCCTGCGACCTTGAGGTCCATATCTCCAAAATGATCCTCCATTCCTGCAATATCTGTGAGGATGGCGTAACGGTCATTTTGTTTGACGAGTCCTATGGAGATTCCAGCTATGATCATCGAGAGTGGAACGCCTGCGTCCATCAATGCAAGAACGCCTCCACAGACTGTCGCCATTGAGGATGAGCCGTTGGACTCGAGGATATCGGAGACGATCCTGATTGTATATGGGAAATCTTCTTCTGTAGGAGTCGAATGAAGAATGGATTTTTCTGCTAGAGCGCCATGACCGATCTCTCGTCTCCCTGGACCCCGGAGAAATGACACTTCGCCAACACTAAAAGGAGGGAAATTGTAGTGAAGCATGAACCTCTTCTCTCCTTCTTCTCCCAATCCATCTATCCTTTGAACATCCTCGAATGTTCCAAGCGTGACCGTAGCCAGGCATTGTGTTTCCCCGCGAGTAAACAGGGCAGAACCGTGTGTTCTGGGGAGGATCCCCACTTCTGCAGTGATGGGCCTGATCTCATCAAATGTTCTCCCATCTACTCTTTTTTTGTCGTCCAGGATGAGCTTTCTGACTAATTTTTTTTGTATCTGGTAAAAGATTTCTTTCGTATCTCTGATCTCATCCTCATTCTCCTCTGGGATTCCTTCGAGAAGAGAGTCAATAATGGCGGAGATTTTTTCCTCTCTTTCCTGTTTTTTTCCTGTTTGTATGGCCTCTAAAAATGAGGATTGTATTTCTGTTTGGATTTTTTCTAATCGGCTTTCGTCAATTTTTTTGGGGCTAAATTCTCGTTTTTGAATGTTCAGTCGTTCTGCAAGGTCCTTTTGGGCCTGAATGATTCGAGCTATGACTTCTTGTGCGGCCTCACAAGCCTTGACAACAATTTCTTCGTCGATTTCCTTGCATCCTGCTTCGATGACGACAATCCCTGCATCTGTTCCAACCACAGTCAAGTTCAGGGGGCTTTCTTCCCGTTGACTCATGGTTGGATTGATGACGAATTCATCGTTGATGTAACCTACTTTTACAGCTCCGATGGGTGTCGTAAAGGGAATGTCAGAAAAATAAAGGGCGACCGAAGCTCCTATGAGCCCCAGGGTGTCGGGTTCATTCTCTATATCTGCAGAGAGGAGGAGTGCGACAATTTGAGTGTCAAAATAGTATCCCTCAGGAAATAGAGATCGTATAGGCCTATCGATCAAACGGCTGAGCAGTATCTCCCTTTCTGAGGGTCTTCCCTCACGCTTGAAGAAGCCGCCGGGGATTTTGCCTGAGGCGTAGGTGTTTTCTCTGTAGTCCACAATCAAAGGAAGGAAGGGCTTAGGTTCCTTCACCTCCTTTTTGGATGTAGCTGAGACAAACATCACAGTGTCTCCGTATCTGATCAATGCTGAGCCATCAGCTTGTGTAGCTACTTTATTGATTTCGATCGATAGAGTACGGTTGTTGATTTCTAAATTGATTGTATTATTAGACATAATGGTTCCTAGAACAAACCCCTATTTGCGGAGTTTGAGTTTTTTGATGAGGCTTTCGTAACGCTTGACATCCTGTTGTTTCAAATATTCCAAAAGACGTTTTCTCTGTCCCACAAGTTTCATGAGTCCCGTTCGAGAATGATAGTCTTTTTTGTGCGTTGTAAAGTGTTCGGATAAATAATTGATTCTGTTTGTTATGAGTGCAATCTGCACTTCTGGCGAACCTGTATCCTTCGAATGAGTTCTGTTGTCTTTGACAATATTTTCTTTATCTTCTTTGCTCTGCACTAGTATTTTCTCCTTTGAAATAATGTATTATGCTATCAGAAAAGTTGCTGATTGTAAATAAATCGGCAGTGTCACTTTATGTTTTAGGTCGAGGTCAAAAGTTTTTTTCTCAGCAAAAGCTGCTGAGCATATTTGGACTCAAGTCCCCCCATTTGCTCTTGTACATCTTTCAATTTTGCCTCGATTTCCTCAAGAGTCATTTGGTTGATCTTCTTTTTTGGGGAAGGTTGAGCTGCGGGTGGCTCTGCGGGTACTTCGGGTTTTTCCTCTTTTTTCTCCTCTATTGGAGCCTTTTCCTCGGGTTTCATTTCCTCTGGAGGAGCCTCTTCTTTGCCCTTCTCTTCTTCTGCTTCTTCCTTGGGTTCTTCTTTACCTTCTGGTTCAGGTTTCTTTTCTTCTTTTTCCTCTACCTCTTTTTCCTCTTTGACTTTTTCTTCCTCTGGCTTTTCCTTATCTTCCTTGACTTCCTCTTTCTCAGGTGTTGGTTTTTCAGGGATCTCTTCTTTTTTTACCGCTACGGCTTCCTCTTTCCTCTTTTTCTCTTTTTTGTCAT
>CAZXJE010000057.1:0-1488 GCA_964640835.1 uncultured Eubacteriales bacterium | reverse complement strand
TCTTCTTTTTTTACCGCTACGGCTTCCTCTTTCCTCTTTTTCTCTTTTTTGTCATCTTTTTTCTTTTCCGGTTGAAGCTCTTTATCTGGATCGGATTTTGTCTTTTTCGTTTCTTTCTTTTTTTTATCTTCTTTTTTATCTTTGTCTTCTTCTGTTTTTTTTGTTTTCTTTTCTGTTTTTTCTTCGTCTTTAGCCATTTAACTGGTCTCCTTAAATCCCAGGAGTATTCACTCCTGATAATTGGTGTATCACCGGCCGTTTCTCTTGCCAAGCTAGAGCTGAATGATAGACAACAGCACGAATAACCTCCGTAGCTTAACAAAAATCCAGCAAAAAATAAACACCCTGAATTATTCATTAAAGCTGCTGCCAAATTTATCTTCAAAAAACTTTCAATATTATATTGTCAGCATCTTTTTACCCTTCAGGCGAACCGATCTCACAGCATCGGCTTCGTTGTAACTCATTCGTGGTAGTCCACTACAACTTCATGAGTCACTGCCTTGCCGCTACTGCGACCTCGGTCCGTGAATAATCCAGGAAAGTCACCAGCTATCTCCAGACTTGAGCGATGAAGTTGCACGAGGATAGGGAATTTAGTAATATCAATGGACCATGTACGTCCTCTATTCGACGATGTTGCTGATCGTGATGATTGTGTATTTTCCGATCTATTGGGTAAGATCGCGCTTGATCAAAAGGGAGCCTCTTCATTTTAAAAAAAGACTGGGGATAGGGTTTTCGGTGAAAAAAAAAGAGTGCAAATCCCTTTGGATTCATGCCGTGTCTGTCGGGGAGGTCCTTTCTTTGCGAAAGTTGATCGCAGAGATAAAAAACCGGCACCCGGATTGGGCTATCTATTTCTCCGCACTGACTCATTCAGGATTCCAAATCGCCGAAAAAGAATTGTCCCGTGTTGACACTATTTTTTTTATCCCCCTGGATTTTGGCCCTGTTGTGCGTAAATTCTTTAAAAAACTGAAACCCGACCTTTTTATACTGGCTGAATCAGAATTCTGGCCAAACTTACTGAGAGAGGCAAGGAAACAAACAAGAGGAGTGCTCCTTATTAACGGACGTATTTCCTCCCGTTCGAGCAAGAGGTTTGTGGCATTCAAATATTTTGTGAGAAGGATTTTTCAAAATATCAGCTTTTTTTTGGTCCAGACAGACAGGGATAAAGCGAGTCTCGTGAACGCAGGTGTGACTGCCGATCAGATCGCCGTTGGAGGAAATCTCAAAGCTGAGATCGACCTTCCTGTTTTCCCAGCAGAGGCATTGGTAGAACTCAAAGAAAGTCTGGGTATTGGTGAATCAAGGAAGATCGTTGTGGCTGGAAGCACGCGGAAGGGGGAGGAGGAACAGATCTTGTCCGCATTTGTCCGGGCGAAGGAGCAGAGGACAGATATCCAGCTCATCCTTGCGCCCCGTCACGTAGAGAGAGCTGGAGATGTCGAAAAACTGTGTGAAAAATTGAATGTGAAGGTC
>CAZXJE010000056.1:1716-15252 GCA_964640835.1 uncultured Eubacteriales bacterium | reverse complement strand
TGTAGAACTGCGCGATCCGCTCACGGAATAACTGAGAGCCTTCGGATTCGGGGTAGTAGAGTTCATTGGCGATGAAGCGCTCAACGTCATCCTCCCCATCTAGGAGTTCGGAAACCCTCATTGGCAGAACGGTTGTCTCTGAGAGGTCGAATTCGACCTCTTTCTCGTACAAACACTGCATCCGCATCATCTCAAATGTCTCTATTTTCATAATGTCAAGCTCCTTTGAAATCTTTTTGATGTAAAGATCCATCTGCTCTGGCTCTTTGCCTTAATGAACAGATGATGAAAGTCTCATACCATCTTTAATCCGTAGATCTGGTAGCAAGCCTATGCGCCCGAGCTTATCACCTCATCAATCTTGATATTTCTCGATGTGATTGTAAAAGTCAAGTACTTTTACCGTCAATTCTGTAGTCTATGTAACAGTTTTTTCCTCTCTTCCTAAGCTTTGGTCCAGCTCAAAAGGGCCTTTAATCCGTAACAAATACAGCCATAACACTTTCCGAAGTACAGGCTGAGAGTAATCCGGTATAGTCGAGTTCAAAAGCGATGAGATCTCCAACCCGATAATCTTTTTCAGAGCTTTCGATGTCGACGACAGTATGATCGAATGTCTGGCCCAGGACTTCGATTTTTGGATCGACAGGCCAGATATTTTCGGATGACACATCTTGATGTCCCAGAGCTAATAGGGCACGTTTACGTGCTCCCCGATCAACAAAAGTTTTTGGCTTCATAAAAGTATCGAGGCCAAGTTCACCTAATGGGACAGTTGGTTTTCGGTTAACTTCGATGATTTCCGCTTTCAGGATGTACAGGTTTGAAACCACTCGATTGACGTCCATACTCGAGTGGTGGAATCCATCCAGATATTTGATTTTTACATACTCGATTCCGAACTGGTGCAAAGCGCCTATGCGAAGGTGATTGATACCTTCCGGCCATGTTCCTTTTTCGATCAGGTGATAGCTCGTGCAGTTCCCACCTGAGAGGTATTTGAATTTCATCCCAAATTTGGCTTCGAGTTCGCGCGCGATTTGAACGAACAGTCTTCCATTCTCCAACGTAGGCAGGACGGACCCGTAGCAGGTAAAATTGGTACCAAGCCCGTACATCTCCAGGTTGGGCAGATCAAGAATCTGTCTGACCGCATCTTCCAGATATTCACGGTTTTCAAACCATATGCCTTCTCTAATGTCGCCCATATCGACCATCAGCAGAACGTGATGCATTCTATTTTGTTTAACAGCCTCCCCTGAGAGTTTTTGAAGGACATCAATTTCCGAATTGAGAGAGATGTCGGCATATTTTACGACTTCTTCGATTTCGCTGGGAGATGGAGTACGCAGCAAACATTTCTGGCAAGGCAGGTGCTGCAATTTTCTCAGGTTATAAATCCGGGATTCAGCCACAACATCAATTCCCGCCTTTACAACAGCAACAGCCGTTTCAAAAAGACCATTGAAGACTTTGTTCACTCCCATAACAGTTATCCCTGATTTTGCGAGTGTATTCACTTCGACACGAGCATTGTGTTCCAGTTTGCGTAGATTGATTTCTAGTTGAGGATAACTCATCACCTTTCAGACATTTTGGCACATATATTGATGAAAAGACATATAGAAATTGATTCAAAGCGTTGTTTTAAAAAAAATTTAATTGGAATCATTATCTGAGTTTAAATTAGAAGGCCGTTATATTGAACCTGACAAAACGCTATTCCGACAACTGGATATTGAATACTTCACTCACATGGTCAAAATGGGTTTACCTAGGTAGTGTTCTGCAGATCACGGGCTAAGTTGACGTGCTTAAGAGATTCTGCTGACCTTCCTAACCTGTTGTAGATATCAGCCAGAACGAAGTGGCCCAGGATTGCCACATTCTTTTCCGGATTGAGATTCAGTCCTTTCTCCGCAAGCTCAGCCGCTTCGATTAAATCCTTCCCGCTGTCCATGTTCGCTTTTGCTAAAAACACATAGGCATCCGGAAATTTGTCATTCTTCTGTATGCAACTCTCCAATTCTCTGATTGACTTGTCTAATTCTCTTGTTTTTGCATACAGCAAGCCTAAATTAAAATCAGGTTTATGGTTAAATGGACTGGTTTCCTGCTCTTTTTTATATTCCTGGATGGCCAAAAGGATTTCGCCTCTTTCCTCGTGAAGCAATCCCAGGTTGAAATGGGCGTTCTGGATGGGGATGCTCCTTTCGAAGCTGAGAGCGGTCTGAATCTCTATCTCAGCCTCAGCATACATTTTCTTTTTGAGATAGAGAGCACCCAAATTATTGCGAAAGGTTGGAGCTTCAGGGTTCAGCGCTACGGCAGATTTCAGATGCATGATCGCTTCATCCAGGTCGCCTTGTAGCGCGTAGAGATCACCCAGATGAAAATAGGGCTTTGTATCCTTGGGATCGATAGCGATCAGGCGCTTGAAGCCGATGATCGCTTCTTCTATTTTCCCGGATTTCTTATAGGCCAGTGCTATACCGAATATAGCGTCATAATATTCCGGGTCAACAGAAAGGGCCTTGGTGTATTCTTCGATGGCCTCCTCGTACTTTTCCTGTTTTGTGAATATGTTTCCAAGGATATACCTGGCCTCCAGCACATCGGGATCTCTCTCCAGGACCTCTTTGATCGCGTTTTCAGCCTGTTCCATCTTTTCTTCTGTGACCAAAAACTGGGCCATTTTGATGTCGTTGTAGAGTTTGATCTTATCTTTGGGGTCTGAAAGACGTTCACCTCTGCCTTTCTGGGAAGCCCGGAATGAGCCAATATAGCCAAGAGCTTGCAGCTTTATCAAAGAGTCATTGTCGATTTTTTGGGGCTCCACTTCATCAATACCCTCGCGGGAATATAACGCGATCATTTCATCCAGTTCTCTTTTCATTTCAATGCCGAGCGAAGCTCTCTGATTGACCAGATTCTCTGTCTCACCAGCGTTATCATAGACATCGTACAACTCGGGTCTAGGGGCGTCGATGAATTTAAACTGACCTTTGCGTAAGAATTTTAATTCACTCCAGCCATAATGGTATCTTGGCCAGTATGTTTCGCTGTAAGCAAGACGTTCAGTCTCCTCCTCCTGTCCCAACATAAGCGGTAAGAAACTCTCCCCCTGAACACTTTCGGGGATGTTTCCGCCCACTGCATTCAACACCGTAGGCATGATATCTATGCTTCTCACCTGATTTGTTATTGTGCGGCCCGCCAGTTCGCCTCCTGGAAATCTTACAATCAAAGGAACCCTGACATCCGAGTCGTAGATGAAAAAACCGTGTGCACTTTCTTCATGTTCTCCAAGACTCTCCCCATGATCTGCAGTGAATATGATCAATGTCCTCTCCCACAATCCATTTTCTTCCATATAAGCCCGGAATTCTCCCATCAACTGGTCTACGTAAGCGATCTCGCCATCGTAGAGTCTGTAGCGTTTTCCTCCGTATTGAGATTTGTAGGGCTCAGGCGGATCATAGGGCGTATGGGGATCATAAAGATGAATCCAGGCAAAGAACTTCTGCTGCCCGTTTTCTCCAAGCCACCTATAGGCCTCAGTCAGAACCTCGTCTCCCCTTCTCTGGACCGAATCGAGGCTGACGGTCTTGTACTTGGTGAGATCGAAGTTATCGTAGTAATAATCGAAACCCTGATCGAGCCCCCATTTCGAATCGAGTACGAAGGCTGCAACAAAAGCCGCGGTTGCATAACCCTGGCCTTTCATCGCTTCAGCGATTGTGATGTGGCACTCATCAAGGTAAAAACCGCCGTTATCTCGAATGCCATGATACAGGGGGTAGGTTCCCGTCATAATGGATGAATGAGAAGGCAAGGTTAAGGGGGCTTGCACGATGTTGTATTGAAAGAGAATCCCTTCCTCAGCCAGCCTGTTAATTTGAGGAGTCTTAACTCCCTGGTAACCATAACATTCCAGATGGTCCGCACGAAGAGTATCGATTGTGAACATGATAATATTCATGTTTTCAATGTCCAGTGGCTTCAACAATGACTGAAAATTTTTGGAGGTCGCCTGGACTGACTCCATCTCCTTAACCGGCCGCAGAAAAAACCAGTAAATGCCGATAGCAACAATCACTAAAAAAAGCGATGCAACAACATAAGCTATTTTTTGTCTCACAAAAGCCTCCACTTTTTATAAATATACGATGGCATGAGGATTGTCAATTTGCTGTTCAAGTCCCAGGTCTGGGTTCTGGCAGAATTTTTCAAAATTCTGACTTGGTCGTACCATATTTTTGTTCAATGCTTAAACTAATTTATTTTCAACTTGAAAAATACCTTGTGGATTACTATCGAATCAAAAAATGAGAACACAATGCACAAAACAAAACGGCCATGGTACATCTTCTTTGGGGAGATATGATGGAAGCCGGATCCTAGGCAAGTTTCCTCGATGGACTGTTTTTTTTCTTGAACTTTTGTATTATGCACTTAAAGCGTCTATCATAGGGTAAATGCTTATTGAGTCTGAGTCACTAAAATGAGAACGAGATACACTCTGATCCTCATCGCTTTTTTGTTCCTTTTTTCGCCGCTGACGATTGCCCAGAAAAAGTCTCCTAAAGACCTTCCTCCCATCTTTAAAAAATGGCTCGAGGAAGAAGTCGTTTACATTATCACACCTCTCGAAAAAGATGTTTTTCTCCAACTTGACTCTGATAGAGAGCGTGAGCTTTTTATTGAAGCGTTCTGGAAGCAGAGGGATCCTACCCAGGGAACACCCGCCAACGAATTTAGGGAAGAACATTATCAACGTATCCAACACGCCAATTATACATTCGGAAGATCCGCACCGATTCCGGGGTGGAAAACGGATCGAGGTCGGTTCTACATTCTTCTCGGAGAACCTCGAGATATCGAAAGGTTTTCAGGAGAATCTCAGATCTACAATACAGAGGTATGGTTTTATCAAGGGTTAGCCAAGTATGGGCTTCCTGCGGGTTTTTACCTCGTTTTTTACCAAAAGGCGGGAGTTGGAGAATATGTTCTTTACAGCCCTACAAGCGACGGCCCCCAGGCTTTGCTGACGATGTATTTCGGAGACCAAGCCAATTATGTTCAGGCTTTCAGAAAATTGAAACAAGTCAGTCCCAGTCTGGCTAAAGTCTCCCTGTCTCTAATTCCGGGAGAATCGACACAATCTGGGAACCCTTCCCTAGCCTCTGATATTCTACTCCAGAACATACAGGCTATTCCTGAAAAAGCGGTCAAAAACATGTATGCTCAGAAATTTTTGATGTACAAAGACAGCGTAGAGGTTGAATACACAGCGAACTACATCGACAGCGATTCGTTCGTTCGAATTTTGAAAGATGAATCCGGCCACGATTTTGTCCATTACGCCATCGAACTCAACCGTTTCTCGGTTCAAGAGTTTCAGGACAAATACACGGCCAGCTTCAGGATCAACGGGCAACTCACAGATATGGACGGCCGCACGATCTATCAGTATGAGGGTTCTATTCCCATCGAGCTCAACGAAGACAAGTTAAGGAGTATCACATACAAACCCTTCGACATCTATGACATGTTCCCATTAGTCCCGGGTACCTACAAGTTTTCTGTCCTTCTAAAAAACGAAACCTCTCAGGAATTCACCTCCCTGGAAAGGGACATCCTGATTCCCGAAGATGAACCATCACCTCGCTTAAGCCAACTGATACTGGGATACAAAACTGAGAGCACCACTTCACCGAACCTCAAACCTTTTCAATTTGGAATCGATCAGGTCTTATCCCAGCCAAAAAAAATTTTTCTTCTCAAAGACCGTATATTTCTATATTTTCAAATTCTAGGGACAGATCCTGAATTGAGTTCAAAGTTAAGCCTCAGATATGAAATCTCCACGCAGGAGGAGAGTATTCTTTCCTACACAAAAAGAGTCAGTGAATACAGCAACGAATTAGAGATCTTTGAAGAATTTTCGCTGGCAGAATTGTCTCCTGGCGTTTATTGGCTAAAAGTCTCTCTCGTCGACGGCGAGACGACTTTGCATTCTGAGAGGGAACATTTCGAAATTACTCCTGTCGCTGGCTTTCCCAGGCCTTGGGTATTCAGCAAATCCCTACTCCCTCCCTCTCACCATTCGTATCTCTATGTCAGAGGATTGCAATATCTGAATCAGGGAAAAATCGGGAAAGCACTCGCAAACCTGGAGAAGGCATTCCACAGCCAGCCCAATAAGGAGATCTATGCTGTCCTGCTGGCTAGGGCCTATCTGCAAACAGAAAAATTCGCAAAGGCAAGATCCACCCTCATCCCCTTCTCCGAAATTGAAAATGTCCGCTATGAGGTATATTCTTACCTAGGCCAGGCCCATCAGGCTCTGGGGGAATTCGATCAGGCCATCGTAGTCTATAACGAGGCTCTCTCTCGTTTTGGGTTGAACATCGGGATCCTCAATTCGCTGGGAGAATGCTACTTGAGGTTGAATAATGTGGAAGAGGCCATCGCGGCTTGGAAAAAATCCCTCGAGATCAATCCGCAACAGCCTGAGATTAAAACAAAAGTGGAGTCCCTCAAAAACAGATAAGTGCGAGTAGCATTAGATGGCAAATAATGAAAAACCACATCTTTTAAGAAAACTTAATCTCCTCGATACGACTTTCCTGGTTATCGGTGCGGTTGTGGGCTCCGGAATATTCATGACGACCGGTTTTATTGCAGAAAGCCTACCCTCTCCTGGTCTCATACTTTTAATCTGGATTATCGGTGGATTCATCACACTGTGCGGAGCGCTTGCTTTTGCAGAATTGGGAACGATGTACCCAAAAGCAGGTGGTCAGTACATCTATCTGCGTGAAACTTACGGCCAAGGGGCAGGTTTTCTTTATGGATGGGCTTTTTTTTGGGTTATCGAATGTGGAGGTGTGGCAGCACTCGCAGTAGCTTTTGCTGAGTTTTTCGGATATTTCATCCCAGCACTTTCGACAAAATCATACCTCTTGAATCTTAGTATAGCGGGCATCGACTACACCCTATCAGCAGGACAATTGATTGCTGTTGCAGCCATTGCGATACTCTCAGCAGTCAATTATTTCGGCATTAAGACCGGGATTATCGTTCAAAACTTTTTTACTTTTTTAAGAATAGCAGCTGTGGCCGTATTTGTAATTCTTGGACTTGCTATTGGTCGAAAAGAAGGATTTCTTGTTTCTAATCAATCACTTACAGATTTCTCTATGTTTAATCTTAAGTATATAGGGCTGGGGCTTATAGCTGTTTTTTGGACGTTTGATGGTTGGTATTCAGCGAACTGTGCAGCGGAAGAGGTTAAAAATCCGAACAGGAATATTCCTCTTGGGCTCATTTTAGGCACGCTGAGTATCACAACCATTTACCTCTTAGTGAATGTTCTCTATCTTCTGGCCCTACCAATAGACAAGATGAAAGGAGTTGCCAGAATTGGGGAACTGGCATCTAATCAACTCTTTGGAGAGACAGCTACCTTTTTTATATCCGGTTTAATCATGATTTCAATTTTTGGATGTCTTAGCGCAACAATTCTTTATGGACCTCGTGTATATTATGCCATGGCCGAAGACAAATCATTTTTCAAGAGCATGAAGTACATCCATCCGAAATACAGAGTCCCCACAAAAGCGATCTTCTGGCAGGCTGTTTGGTCATCTATACTCTGCATAAGTGGGACATTCCAGGCCCTTTATGAATACGTCGTATTTGCTCTGGTAATTTTCTTTGCTGCCACCGGTCTCGCTGTGATAATCCTCAGATACAAAAAGCCAGATATTCCAAGGCCATATCGAGCCTGGGGTTATCCTATCCTTCCCCTATTTTTCGTTCTCATCAATTTTGCCGTGTTTGTGAACACAATTTGGGCTCAACCCTTCCAGTCTCTGATTGGCCTCATCATCCTCATTGCCGGGATCCCAGCTTTCCTTTATTGGAAATCAAAGGAAAAGCAAAAATCCGAATCATCAACCATATAGTCTATATCATTCAATTTGTTCACCATTATGATCACCTTTTCTTTAAATATTCAATTTTCAATAGCGCTATACAATTATTTAATTTACGTCTGGATAGAGGAGCGCATTGAGAAGAAATTTGTATGTTCCATGAGATTGGGCCCTGTGCTGACATGGGAAGCCGATCAGAATAATGTGCCCTTTTTTGTTCTGAATATCAATCACTGCAGCCTTGCGTGCAATCACATCTTCACCGAAAAGCCAGCCGCTCAAAAGGATATCATCTTCAGGAAACCTAGCCACTACTTTCCTATCCCACCCCTCAGGAGGGATCTGCGTGCTAAGTGCCATGCCTCGATAAAACATGATTGCAGCCTCTCTTGGCATTCCGTAACCGATAGGCGACTTGTTATCGACTTTGACTCGCAAGATAGAACCTGGACAGAAAAATTTGCTCCGGTCAATCCTCTCTAAGGCATTTCCAGCAGGGACTTGGAATTCATTGAATGTCAAGTTGCAGGCATTGCTAAGGGTCACTAGTATGCCGCCTTGTTCGACAAAGGATTTTAACTCTTCGACTCCTTCCTTTCCGATACCACCTTCATATTCAGGAGGAAAACCTCCATCTGACCTGCTATAACGTGAGGATGGACCTCGTCTTCCATGAATTATGATTGCAGCATCCTCATCCGCAAAGACGATCACATCATACTTTGCACTCAGGTTGACTTTCTTATTTTTTGTTCCTTTAAAATCCTTATTGTGAAGCGTTGCGTATGGGATCCCCAAATCATCAAAAACATATCGTGTCCAACCTTCATCCATATTGGATCTCCAAGACTGATAGAGTCCGACTCGATGCCTCTTTACTGGAGCTTTTGGGATTTCAGCGATGTCATCGAGTGCGTTGGCCTTAACATGCCATTTTTCCAAAAGACCAGGAAGGATCTTTTGCACCTGAGGCGTGTTTTTGATGATAAAACTCCCTGCAGCCGTTTCGAATCCTTCACCTTTGACGATGTCTTTTGAGCGGTAGATTTCCACCTTCTCTTTAGGAAGGGAGAAAACGACTGAATAGGAGGTATTGAGTCGGGAATCAAGAATGATAAACGATGCAGTCTCTTGGGGTGGTGTTATGGAAAGGTATGGAACCTTATCCAACCTGGCAAGATTTGCCTTGAAGGGAATATTGATTCGATCACATTTGATTCCCATCTGTAATGGAAGAGTCCAGCCGGCATTGTCGTAAATCAGCGGAATAAATGGGCCGTCAGGAAATTCGCGCTGCGGGTCTGGATGATTTTGTTCTTCGAGCAATGCTTGAGCATACGGCCTGTAAGGTTGAGACATCAGGATCACAAAAGAGCCGGCAGGATAGACTTTGTCTGCAATCTTAAAATCTTCTATGGCTTGATTGATCTCTACACCAGCGAACATCAGAGTATCGAGCATTTTGAGTGCAGTGGGATAATCGTTTTGCTTTTTAGGGATGATAAAAGCATAAGGCTGTCCTTCCTCCCTTTTTTCGATGGAGTCCTTGCACATTTTGTAAAAGTTATACAAAAATTCTTTCTTATGAAGATAGGCTGTTTTTATAAGACTCATGGACATGGTTAGTTCGTAATCCACAATGTCTCTCATCCTCCACCAACCACCTGGCCATGGGTCCGGAAACTGCATACTTTGTTCGACATAGGGTTCTGATATTTCTGATATGTCAATATTAATTGGGCTAGCGACCTTTACAGACGCCGCTTCGCTGAGAAGACATATGGTGTTGTGAAACCACGGTGTGTTATCACAGGCTCCATCCCACCATCCTGCAAATTCATGTCCGTATTGGACACCTTTATAGCCATTCTTCTGGAGGTCATAAGCCATGTTCATTCCACACAGAGCAACTCCACGCCAGATGAGAGGATGGACATTTGGATTAGGGGGATTCGCAAATGGTGGAATCCAAAGACGCGCTCCCCTCTCGCCCATCTCGTGTTGGTCGATATGGATCTGAGGGATCCAATCCTGATACAAAACTTTTGTAACAGCCTTTGTTTCAGCTTGGGTTAACATGAACCAATCACGATTGTTGTCATGACCGGTATAATGTTGATAGAGCCAGGGCATACGGCCACCCTCATACTCTGTTCCAACATATTTTCGGTACCAATCAGTTACCATTTGTTGGCCATCCGGGTTAATGGTTGGTGCTAGCAGAACGATAACGTCTTCCATAGCTTTATCAGCATCAAAGGGTGTTTTTCCTGTCACTAATTTGTAGGCAAATTCCATGGCCATCTGAGAGGAACCTATCTCTGTTGCGTGAAGATTACAAGTTATGAAAACTATAACCTTGCCTTCCTCCGCTAACTGACTAGCTTCATCAGGAGTCAGGTCTCTTGCATCTCTCAGACTTTTGGCAATTTCCCGATAGACATCAAGTTTCTCCATGTTTTTTTCGGAAGTGATCACAGCCAAAATCATCGGCTTATTCAAGGTCGTCTTCCCGATAGTTAAAACCTTGATTTTTCCTGATTCCTCATCGAGTTTTTGGAAGTAAGCCTGAATTTGGTTGTAATCTGCAAGCTTTCTGTCTGCCCCCACCTTGTGACCTAAAAATTCTTCAGGTGAGGTCTGTGCAAGGAGAAGCAGGGGGAATAAAAATAGAGTAAGAACAACAAAAAATAAGAATTTTTTCATAATCAGTTCCTCCTCGATATATCAGAGGCAAGACATTGGTCAATAAAGTTAAAAACTACTGCAAATCGATCTTTGTAAACTTCATGTTTTTGACAATGCCTTCCTCTAGAGTAAATCCCGTTATTTCGTTTTTTTCGTCTCTATTGAATCCTATCTTTCGTCCTTGCCAACCGAAACTATCGGTGGCATAAGGGGAAAGTATGTGTGATGTTTCCCTGAGTTCTAGAATCAAACTAGAATTTTTAACCTTAAATGTATAAGTGATATCAAGTTCATCACTGTAATATTTTCCGACATATTCTTTGAGTTGCGATACTGGGAGCGAGATGGATTCGGGAATCTTACGGCGTTGTCTTTGCCTCGGCAATGGAGGTTCTTTAAATTGATCGGTAAGATATAGATCCGCAATTTTTCTTGCGATTCTTCCTGTAGGAAAAGTGCTCAGATTTGACAGAATTACGACAGAGAACTTCTGGTTGGGAAACTGCAAATACTGTGCTTGGTACCCCACAGCAGATCCCCCATGACTTATCGTCTTCAAGCCCCGGTAATTATCGATCCTCAACCCAAACGCGTAAGAGATTTCTTTTCCACTGTTGAGTTTTCCCTTAGTCAGCATAGTCTCTAACAAATCTTGGGTCCCCTTCCCCAGCTTATTTTTATAGAAACTCTGATCCCATTTAAGGAAATCTTCTATCGTGGTGAAAACTCCCAAATCACCTATCACTTTAAGCCGAACGATATCTATTCTGAACCCCTCTCCTTTTTTTGGAGAATATCCATATGCCCTGTTTTTTACTATTTGATTTGGATCATCATGAAAATGAGTGTTTGTCATCCCGAGCGGATCAAATATATATTTCTTTGCAAAGGCGCTTGTTTTCACCCCACTCACTCGACTCACAATTTCTGAGAGCAAAAAATACCCTGAATTTGAATAGGAATACATCTCTCCGGGCTTAAAATCGAGCTCTTTCTGTCGTGCGAGCGTCCTTACAAGTTCATTCGGAGTATAGACATAACCGCTTCCTTCCGGTTTCCCCATTAATTCCACAAGGATTAAATATTCGCGCACACCGCTTGTATGATACAGAAGATGTTTGAGGGTAATCTTTCCATTATAATCAGGCCAATCAGGAAAAAATTTTCGAATGTCGTCATCCAGGGATAGTTTTCCCTGTTCGACAAGAATGGCAATACACATTCCAACAAATTGTTTTGAAATTGAACCTGTTCGTGAGGGCGTCTGTGGTGTCCATGGCAGCGAATACTCAAGATTTGCAACACCATAACCCCGAGCATAGATGATTCTTCCATCCTTGAATATGCCAAGAGCTGCCCCAGGGGAATCGTTCCGATCCCACTGTTTAAACAATTCATCCACTTGATCTGTTAAATCTGTATGTGTATATGCTTGAGAAACACTGGCTTGCTGGGTCGGAGCAACAAAAATTAATAAAAGACATATCGACAATACAAATCCTAAAGACTTCGTTTTGTTTTTATTCATAATGTTTTCCAATTTGAAAGATTTATATGTTTATTCTTTGCGTTTCCATGGTTCCCATTCTATGTCGCGGATGTACTTTTGCATCCATCGAATCTCCTCGATATAGCGCCGACGTTGATGTCGCGGCTCGCGAAATCCATGCGGTTCTCTAGGAAATTTAATATACCGCACCGGAGCTTTCCCAATTTCTTTAAGCGCATAGAAGAACATCAAGGCTTGGCCAGGAGTGCTCACCATATCTTTTTCCCCATGGATCAAGAGTGTTGGAGTTGTCACATTTTTGACATACCAGAGCGATGAAACCCGGCGCCATTCTTCCGGATTGATCCAATGGGCTCCTCCAATATAATGATACCGAAGGTCCCAGAAGAGGCCTGGTCCCGACTCTGCCGTCCAACTGCCGACCATAGCTCCAAGTGCCGCGGCCTTGAAGCGATCTGTCTGAGTAATGACCCAGCTTCCGAGGATTCCTCCCCAACTCCAACCTCGAACTCCCAATCGCTCGGAATCTGCAATTCCCCTATCGATAAGATAATCCACACCCGACATAACGTCATCGAATTCACCGCCTCCCACATCACCTTGGAGTGCACAGAGAAGGTGATCACCATAACTATCGCTTCCACGAATATTCGGCCCGAATGCCGCATATCCCAGTCCTGTGTACATTTGGAACTCGGTTTGAAAACTGTTCGCGAAATGTCCTGGCGGGCCTCCGTGAATTGTCACAATAAGAGGAAGTTTTTTATCTGCCTTCGCATCTCCTGGAACATAGAGAACGCCCTCGATCTCCATACCGTCTTTACTCTTCCACCGCACAACTTCACATTTAGCTAGTAAAATTTCCTTTTTTATCCATGAATTGGCGTCAGTCAGCCGAACAGGCTCTATCTCACTCAAGGCAGAAACATACAAATCTGGAGGCGTTACAAAATCGCTGTATGAATAAACCATCTTTCTTCTGTCTTTAGAAAAAGCAAGAGCCCGGAGTGATCCCTCAACGTCTGTGATATTTATAATTTTCCCTGTTTTAATGTCGATTTGATAGAGATTGAGATTGGTACAGCGTGTTTCATTGAATAAAAGACTGTCAGCATCTGGAGTCCATGCTAGACCCGAAATTTCTCCTTGATTCGGTTTTTCCAGTCTCCTTCGCTCTCCTGTTTCAGGATTCATGATCCAGAGATAACCATGCGTCAGATCATTGTCTTTATCTGAGGGAGCGAGGTAGACAAAAGTCTTTCCGTGGGGTGCCCAAAGAATTCTTCCCTCCGGTGCGTTATTGTTTGTTAGTCTGACTAGTTTCTTGTCATTCACATCAAACCGGTAGAGTTCGGATAAGAAGAAATAATTATCATCCTCCTGTTCTGTTGCTGC
>CAZXJE010000056.1:0-1706 GCA_964640835.1 uncultured Eubacteriales bacterium | reverse complement strand
TCCCACATCATATTCTTTCTTCTCTTCTTCACTCATCGGCTCTTCAGCCGGAAAAAATATTTGGCTTGTATCCGGAGACCACTTATAAGAATCGACATCGTTTTTGTGGTTTGTAAGTTGAATAGATTCGCCTCCTTTGAGGCTCATGATAAAAATCTGTTGAGTTTTGTCAGCAGATCTTATAAATGAGAGATATTTCCCATCTGGGGAAAACTGGAACGCACTACCACCTGCCTCGCCAATGTATTGTTTGGCATCACCACCGCTTGTTGGAATCATATAGTATTTTGTCGTTCTTTTGTTCTTTTCCCAATCCAGATCCGATTTTGAAAAGAACACCCACTCTCCATCCGGAGACATTTGGACGTTTCCCAGGCGAACCATGTTCAATGAATCATCTATGGTCATAGGACGGAGTTGATCATTTTGCGAATAAATACTACCAAGGATAAAAAAGAAAAGGACCCAACTCAGAATGATTTTTTTCACAGAAACCTCCTGTATAAAACGATGAAATTCCAGTGATTATTTCACTATGTTTATCAGTTTTCGGTTAGTAACAGTAGCTTGCCATTAAGGATCCCATTGTAATTCCCCTTTTCAATGCTTATCTTTCCATTAACAATAACATATTCAGTTCCTGTGCTGTACTGACGTGCATCAGAGTGTGTGCCTTTGTCCCTTACGGTTTCAGGATCGAATACAACAATATCGGCCTTGTATCCCTTCTTTAGCACTCCCCTATCCTTCATTTGAAGGAATGATGCTGGCAATGAGCTCATTTTCTTGATGGCATTCTCCAACGTCAACACATTTTCTTCTCTAACATATTTACGGAGCACCCTGGCTTGACTACCAAAAGCGCGAGGATGCCCAATCCTGGGGATGTCGGTCTCCTTTAGGACAGGAAATGCGTCCCCATCACTCGAAAACATCAGCCAATCCTGTTCCATCGCATACTTCATGTCGTCTTCTGACATAACTCCACATGCAACATATAAGTCCGGTTCATCAATGACTAAATCTGCGGCAACATCGAATGGATCTCTGTTCTGTTCTTTGGCAATATCGGAAAGGATTTTTCCTATAAGATGCGTATTTTTTTTGGCAACCGTTACCAAATAGCTATCCCAACCCGCTAAGGCAACAGAACTCGGTTTATGAGCCTCTCCCTCGAGTACAGATTTCCGAATCTGCTCCCGTTTCGATTTGTCCGCCAGGGCCTCTGCCAGATCTTCTATGTACTGCTCTCTCAGTTTCTTCATCTCCGCGCCTGGCAGATCCCTTTCCCTCATCTTCTTTCTGAGTTCTGCAAACGGTTCCATATCAGCTGTCAGATGAAAAGGAGCCCAGCCAGCGTTTCTAACCATCGGAAGAATACGTCCTCCTGATGCATAATGATAGGGATACATATCCGCAACGATGTTTGTTCCCCTGGTCCGAGCCTCATTAATCAGATCAACAACCTCTTTCATTTTCCCCCAGTAATTCTTCCGACATACTTTGAGGTGAGACACATTGGCCGGCACTCCGGCTTCTTCAGCGATTCTGATGGTTTCTTGAGTAGCTTCGGGAACCCGATCAAACTCATTCCGTTGATGGCTGGCATAAATTCCCCCATACTCGCCAACCACTTTTGCAACCTCTATAATCTCTTCTGTCGCTGCATAACAGCCAGGAATATATTCCAATCCTGTGCTCATCCC